>JAEFBA010000123.1 GCA_016292145.1 Saccharofermentans sp. | reverse complement strand
GTCTGCGAGAAGTGTGATAAATCTTTGTCCGACATAACCTGTAGCTCCGATAATGCCGACTTTCAGTTTCTGTTCCATTTCTAAATACTCCATTGTCTCTTCACGGGCTTTCACCGTGGTATTTTTAGCTCGTCTGTCCGTGTACCGCGTACATTTGTCTTTAGAGCAAACACATCTTAGCACAACACTTTTTATATAACAAGTGCGAAAAATGAAATATCAAAATATTGGTAATAGTCAACAAATGCAGGTCTTTTAAGCCAATTTGCTATGTTAGATTTGTACCATTACGACAAATCGCTTAGAAACCGTCAGAACCCGGCCCTTCTGATCTCCTTTACGAGATTAGCAGCATAGGTCTCAGTCCCCAGGCAGTTCGGGTGAAGATTATCGAGATAGTACTCTTCAAGGTGCGGAACGAGGCTCAGGCCGTCTATTACAGTGATGTTGGGATATCTGCCTGCTATCGCTCTTACCTTTTCGCAGAAGGCGTAAAAGACAGGCAAAGCTTCAATGTTATCGCCTCTCCAGATAGGAGAGATGCAAAGGATAGGCTTTTCAACGCCATATATGCCTGTAAGGGTCTCATAGTATTCTTCGACGGCTTCAGGTCCGTCTCCGTACTGATTTGTACCTAAGGCCACAACGATCTTGTCAGGATCGTATCCGGGCATCTTCATGAGCGACTTCTTATCATAGATATATCCGCCTATTCCCTGGTTTATTATGTCCCATTTAAGCTCACGGTTAGCTATGCTGACATAGGTCTCCGATGAACGCAGTGGTCCGTAGCCCTGAGTTATCGAATCACCAAGCCAGAGGACTTTAGCGCCTTTTACGGGTATCTCATAAGAAGAATCTATCGAAAAATCCTTTATAACGAGTGTCGCGTCGGCAGCAAGATAGATAACGACATCATGTGTTCCTTCAGGAAGAGAGAACTCAAGTCTTCCCTCTTCACCCATGTCCTTAACGTAATATATCTGATGTGCAAGGCCGTCCACATAAAGCTCGACGGAATCCTCCGAACACTTCCACAGGAACTTGTAGTCAAAAGAGATTCTCGAAGCGTCTGTCTTAAGTTCTATGGTCTTTGCGGTTGAGGCATCACACCTCTCATACCACATCTCAAAAGCACCTCTGAAATAGTCCATCTGCGCTTTTGTGTACTGGTTAGCCTTAAGGTATCCGTCAGAAATCTCCTCGAATTCATATGCTCCGAAATATATCTTCTTAAGTTCGTCGTTAGTCAGGATCATGTTCGTTCTCACCGTATTTACAAGTAGTTATCTGTCTGATATCTATACACTTTATCATTATTATCCCGGCATAAACACTTGAATCCAGATATTTGTAATATAATTAGGCTCTTTTAAACTTCATAGTTGACAAACAAACGTACCAGGTCTATCATATGAAAAGAACATTTGTTTGTTGTATAGGGAGCCAGAAAGATTTCAGAATTGAATGAAATCATTGCTGTATATAATAAATTATCTTTCATTGACCATATTTTGTTTTAAACGCCCCTTTCCAACAATGTAAATGTACGTGATGACAATTTAATGTGCTTCCTTGTTGAATCACATATTACCGGTGGTAATGCATGTATCTATTACTAAGGCTCTCATGTCGTTAAGAATGGAATGCGTAAAGATGGTGTACAGCGTTTGCTTTGTCGTGATTGCAAGAAGTCATTTATCCCTAGTTCCTGTTCTATCGCTTTAGGCACTAGAGAGAACTTGAGTGTATGGCTCAGTATCTGAAATGCACGTCGGATAGAAAGACGCTTAAGGAAACTGTAGAAGAATGTTCCATATCGGTAACAACTGCCTTTTACTGGCGACATAAGATACTAGATGCTTTACAGGAATTAAAAGACATAACAACGATATATCGGCAAAGCCACCGCTTTCATTCGTCACCTAGAGATAAGGGGTATGTAACATGATACTCTCGGAAGAACACAGAATAAAGAAACATAACAACGCAGAGCTTCTTCGAGAGATTGATGAATACTGCTATAAAGTGAAGAACCTCTCTAACAACGTTAACTACCTGATAAAACAGTGCTACCGTATCCACACGAAGATAAAGAACGGTAAGACACTAGAAGAATGGGAAGATGAACTCATCAGGTCGGTAAACTGTAGCATCGCGGAATACAATTTGGGACGCTCTGAAGTCAAGCGATTACATTATATTGATACCGATAACGGATACATAGCCGATGCTTATTTCCTCAGCTGGTATCTGAAAGGAACGGAAGTTTATAAAGACGTTCCGTATGCGACATGCAGCCAGATATGTATACAAGAGAAATGCAGAGAGTGGAAGTCGTTCTACAGGTTAACAGCAGAATACAGGAAAGATTCGAAGAAGTTTAAGGGGCATCCCCATGTACCGGGGTATTTAGACCCGAAAACAGGAAGAGGTTCTCTTGTGATCACCAGTCAGAATTTTAAGGTTGATGAGGCTGGTAATGTTACTATGCCCAAGTTTCTTAGCGGCATACACATCCGTGCAAGACACGGAAACGTAAGGCAAATACGCATAAAGATTTTTAAGAACTCCATACTTATCAGTCTGATGTATGAGAAAGAAGAAAAGCAGATATGCGGGACAAAGATCATGGGGATAGACTTGGGAGTAAACAATCTCTTAGCAGCCGCATGGGATTCTGAAGACAGGCCCGTGATAATCAATGGGAAACCGCTGAAATCGATAAACCAATACTACAACAAGGCAAAAGCGCATATGCAAAAGGAGGCGAAGATATATAACGGAAAGAACAGTACCAAAAGAATGAATAAACTTACGGCAAAAAGGAACCGCAAGATAAAAGACTACATGCACAAAGCCAGCAGGAAGATAGTAGACATGGCCGTCTCGTCAGGTGTCGGACTCATAGTGATTGGAACCAATCACGGATGGAAACAGGAAGTACACATGGGAAACATAACAAACCAGAACTTTGTATCCATACCATATAAGACCCTTACTGACATGATCGCATACAAAGCAAGAATTGAAGGCATAGAGGTAAAAACTGTGCAGGAGAGCTACACGAGCGGCACGAGTTATCTTGATGGAGAAAAGCCTGACAGAGCTCACTATGACAAGGCACGAAGAGTAGAACGCGGTCTATTCAAGAGCAACACCGGGATATTGATAAACGCAGACGTAAATGCTGCATATCAGATGATGAAACTAGGTGACACAAGAGCAATACCCATCAAGACAGGAGAACAGATAATCAAGATAAAAGCAGCCTGAATTAGATCAGGTAGAGGCATCAGGCTAGTGCCATTAAAGAGCCGATATGATACTATTCATTTCGGAAATTTATAAATATCAGTCACAAACTGGTAAATAGCCATTCCGATGATCAACAATGCTTTCCTCATGCTGCCCTCCTGCTCTAAATACTCACGCGCTTAAACTCATGTGTCCTTTAAGCGATTATAACATCAGTATCCGTCAGAGGGCTTGTCTTCGTCGATATACTCCACGCCGTAATCGATCATGTCCATGACCTCTTCATTCGTCCTGAATCCTCCCTTCTTGCGGTTGCACCGCCAGCAAAGGCACTGCAGGTTATCGATGTCCCTTCCGGTGCCGCCCTGCGACACCGACTGAATGTGATCCACTTCAAGGAGCAGATAGTCGCCTAAGCCCTCGCAGAAGCTGTCTAAGATCCCCTTGGAGATCCCGCATATCTGACATGTGTAATTATCACGCTCAAGCACCCTGCGCTTATCAGACAGCTTTATCCTGCGCCTTCCGGCGACCTCCCGGTCCAAGCTGTCCCTTCTGAAGATCGAATACTGCTGCATCTTAAATCTGACGGTCACCACGATGAGCACGATCAGCGTCACCGCCAGGAGCACGCCTAAGATCAGCGCCGGCAGGTTATTGCCCAATTCCACTGTAAAGTCTTCATATGCAGGCATAAAGATCACCCCGATATTGTTGTTCAGCATAATAATATACTATCGGACGGTTTAATAATGGGACTAAAAAAGCGGTACCGTTTTCGAGGACTTCGAAAACGGCACCGCCATTAAACAATTATATCAGATCGACTGAAATTACTCGTCTTCCCTTGTTCTCTGCCCGTGAGCGCGGGGAGCCTGCCTTACTTTTCTGCGGGGAGCTCTCGATGCCCTGATCTCAAAGATCACGCATAAAATGCCTGCGAGAAGCATCGTGATGCCGATGAAAGTAAACGGACTGTCGGTCTCGCCGGTCTTCGGCACAGGAGCAGGAGCCTTGGCAATGTTTATCGCTGCCGTAGCCGTGCCGTCCGCAAACGTGATCTCGATGTTGTGACTGCCTGTTGAAAGCGTATCAAGATAGGCCGACTTGATCGTCAGGATAAGGCTTCCGGGGGCCTTCTCACAGTTCTCATCACTGAGGTCAGAACCATCAACTTTTGCGC
>JAEFBA010000122.1 GCA_016292145.1 Saccharofermentans sp. | reverse complement strand
ACCGGGTAACCGATCTCATCTGCAAATGCGAGAGCATCTTCCACTGTCGTTACGACCTTTGAAGGAATGCAGGGCTGGCCGATCGCTTCCATCGTGTCTTTAAACATCTGGCGGTCTTCAGCCTTGTCGATACACTCGGGAGAAGAGCCCAGGAGCTTAACGCCGTGGGATTCAAGGAATCCTTCTTTTGCGAGCTGCATGCAGAGCGTGAGCGCTGTCTGTCCGCCGAGTCCCGAGAGGATCGAATCGGGCTTTTCAGTCTCGATTATTCTCTTAACTGTCGTAAGTGTAAGGGGCTCGATGTAGATCTTATCTGCCATCGACTTGTCGGTCATGATGGTAGCAGGGTTGGAGTTAAGGAGAACGATCTCGATGCCGTCTTCTCTTAAAGCTCTGCAGGCCTGTGTTCCTGCGTAGTCGAACTCTGCGGCCTGGCCGATTACGATAGGGCCTGAACCGATAACAAGGACTTTACGTATTGTTTTATCAAGCGGCATATTATTTCTCCTCCTTGTTTTCCATCATGCTTATGAATTCATCGAAAAGGAATTCAGTATCCTTAGGTCCTCCGCATGCTTCCGGGTGGAACTGGACTGAATAAGCGGGCTTATCAAGATATCTGATTCCTTCGTTTGTTCCGTCATTTACGTTAACGAATAACTCTTTCGCGATCTTAGGATCGATCGAATTGCTCTCGACCTGATATCCGTGGTTCTGTGATGTGATGTAGACTCTTCCGGTCTCAAGGTTCTTTACAGGGTGGTTAGCGCCTCTGTGACCGTACTTGAGCTTGGATGTCTTAAAGCCGTGAGCAAGTGCTAAGATCTGATGTCCTAAGCAGATACCCATGATCGGGATTCCTGAATCCTTTAAGACCTTCATTGTCTCGATCGCCTTTGTATTATCCTCAGGATCTCCCGGGCCGTTTGAGAGGAAGATTCCGTCAGGTGCGATCTCCATTACCTTTGCCGCGTCAGTATCTGCGGGAAGGAGATGAACTTCGCATGATCTCTTTGCGAGCTCTCTTGCGATATTGTTCTTGATGCCGAAGTCGAACATGGCGACCTTGAACTTAACTTCGCCTTCAGGTGATACGACAACCTCTTCAGGTGTGGTTACTTCTTCAACCGGATCCTTGATCTTATATGCTTTGATCTCGTCTAAAGTGAACTCATCAGGACGGTCGCAAATCGCGCCGTTCATCGTGCCTGATTCTCTTAAGCACTTTGTAAGGGCTCTCGTATCGATACCCTTAAGTCCGGGAATGCCCTGTTCTTTAAGGAAGGTATCAAGATCCGTCTCGCATCTGAAGTTGGAAGGAAGATCGCATACTTCTCTTACGATGTAGCCTGAGACGTTTATTTTCGAGCTCTCCATATCGGGAGTGATTATTCCGTAGTTGCCTATCAGAGGGAATGTCTGAACTACAGCCTGGCCCTTATAACTCGGGTCTGTCAGTGTCTCCAGATAAGCTGTCATCGCGGTAGTAAAAACTATCTCGGAAATGACGCTGCCTGAAGCACCCATTGCTTCGCCTTCGTAAACGTTGCCGTTCTCCAATACCAGATAACGTTTCATTTCATCATGCCCCCTTTTATAAAAAAGGCTTTTCCGTTGGGAGAAAAGCCTTAAAAATCAAATCATCCGAGAAGGATCTTGCGCACCATGCTCATCATCTGTTCCTTCTCGATAACGTCCTTATGTCTTACTTCAAGAGACGGTAATTCCGAAATAGACTGAGGAACTTCGAGCCCGCTTTCTTCGGCAAGTTCGGCGATGATATCGGGTATGGACTTGTTATCGGAATAACCTGCTCCTCTTAAAGCGTCCATAACAGCCGGCGCGAACTTGAACGGAGATGCCGTGGAAGCGAATACCGTCTTGCTCTCGTCACCCGACCTGGTGTGATATCTGCCGTAGATGTTAAATCCTACTGCCGTGTGAGGATCGATAACGTGATCCGTGCGGTCATAGACTTCAAGAATGGTCTTCGATACGCCGGTCTCATCAGCAAAGCCTCCGACAAAGAGTCTCTGCAAAGACCTGAGAGTGTCCTTGTCGACACTGTACTTGCCCTTCTCGAAAAGGTCATTCATCCATTCTGTTACCTTCTTATAATCCATGTCCGTGATCTCGAAAAGAAGTCTCTCGAGATTCGAAGAGATAAGGATATCCATTGAAGGTGATGTCGTCTTATAGAACTCTCTGTTGCGGTCATAGATACCGGAAGAGAAGAAGTCGCAGAGGACCTTATTGCGGTTGGAAGCGCAGATCAGCTTTCTTGCCGGAATGCCCATCTGCTTTGCAAACCATGCAGCAAGGATATTACCGAAGTTGCCCGTAGGAACAACGATATTGAAGGACTCTGTAAGATCCATCTTGCCTTTTCTTATAAGTTCAACATAAGAATAAACATAGTAAGCGATCTGCGGCGCAAGGCGTCCCCAGTTAATGGAGTTTGCAGATGAGAGCATAACGTCATGCTCATCGAGAGTGATCGCAAATTCCATGTCTCCGAAGATCTGCTTTACGCCTGTCTGGGCATCGTCAAAGCAGCCGTTAACAGCGATTACATGTGTATTGGATCCGCCTGTCGTTGTCATCTGAAGCTTCTGTGCTTCAGAAACGCCGCCTGTCGGATAGAATACGATGATCTCTGTTCCGGGAAGATCCTTAAAGCCCTCTAGTGCAGCCTTACCCGTGTCACCCGAAGTAGCCGTAAGGATGCAGATCTTCTTATTTGTGCCGGTCTTCTTTGCGGAAGCGGTCATAAGATGAGGCAGGAGCTGGAGTGCTACGTCCTTAAATGCGCACGTAGGTCCGTGCCAGAGCTCTAAGATATATTCCCTGTCGTTATATTCGTTCATCTGAACGAGAGGAACGGGGTTCTCGCCCCACTTCTCTTCAGCGTAAGCCTGTCTTGTATAATCGAGGAGCTCAGCTTCCGTAAAATCAGTAAGGAACTTTGAAAGAACAAAAGCAGACAGTTCATAGAACTGCATCGTCTGCATTCTCTCTAAGTCTTCCTGTGTAAGCTGAGGGATCGTCTCAGGCACAAAAAGACCGCCGTCCGGAGCGATGCCTCGGATTATAGCCTCGCTTGAAGAAAACTTTCCTTCATATCCTCTTGTGCTTATATAGTTCATTATGTCTCTCCTTGAGCCGTCGTCGTTGTCGTTACCGGTGCCGTATACGCTGTCAATTCAGTTGACGTCGTCTCTGTAGTGGTAGTGGTCGACTCTGTCTGCGACTCGCTTTCTACTTCGATCCTGTGTGCTGCAGTATCCTGCGGCATGTTTGCAGTAGAGTATGTACCGAAGCTCGATTCGTAAGCACTTACGAGAGCCGAAACCTCAGGATCAAATCTGTTGCGGTAGAACTCTCTGTGCAGGTATTCGAGCCTGTCCTGTGCGTCACCGCCGGCTTCGACCTGTTTTACCAGAGGAATAATACCAAATATGATGAGAAGCGTCACTAGTAACATTGACAGAATTACAACGCCTGCAACGACTAAACTTTTCATCCTCTCTCTGGGAGATTTTATATCCTCAATATCTATTGAATCATCGGGGAGCTCATCAGCAACACCGCCCGAACGCATCATGATATCTCTTCTCTCTTTGGAAGATGCCATTTGAGGCGGTTCGGATGTCTTCTGCGCCTTGGTAAGGATAGGTGCCTGGAAGTTGGCTCTTGCAGCAGGAGAAGATCCTGACGCCATCTGTGCATTCTTGAGCTTTCCGGCGATATCTGCAGGCGGAAGGTCCGGCGGAGGATTCTTGATGTCCTCTCTTACCATTCTCAAGGCTTCCTGTGCGATAGACAGATACTGCTCTGTGGCAAGCACTCCCTGAATGGCAAACATAAGGCTTCCTTCAGCTCTCTTGAACTGGCCTTCCCTTGCAAGGCAAAGACCGAAGATCAATGCCGGATCTCCCCACTTCTGATACTGGGCGATCAAGGGCTTTAAGAATATCTGCGCAACGTCAGTGCCTTCGCCCTGACTGTTCTGCAATGCTCTGTTGTACTGACGGACTATACGGGCCTTTTCCTCATTGCTGACATCGAAAAGGATGAGACTCGACTCATTAATCGGCTGTATCATCATGCAGAAGCTTAAATAGTCGTGCATTCAATCAATCCTTTCAGTGTGGCCCTGATCTGGCCGGCAAGATAAAGCGATCCTGTGGCAAGCAAAACCATGCCGTCGTTAAGCGTTTTTTGGTAAGCGATCCTTGTTCCTTCATCAGGATCAGAGACTGCCTCCAAATCGTCGCTGATATTATACACATAATTAATTTTATGTGCGAGAACATCAGCAGGTTCGCTCCTGGGGTTATTTGGCGTGACCGTAACCGCGCTTTTGATGTTTATCCCGCAATTTTTATAGGCTTGAAGTATACCATCGACATCCTTATCTGCCATTACACCCATCAGAAGTCTTACAGGTTTGCCTCTAAGTGAACCGCCGAGCATCTCGTTCATTGTAATGCCAAGGCTTGTAGCGCCCTGCGGATTATGGCCTCCGTCGATTATTATCACGGG
>JAEFBA010000042.1 GCA_016292145.1 Saccharofermentans sp. | reverse complement strand
GCGGCAAGCCACCCGGCCGCGGTCAGGATGTTATAGAGCCTCACGTCCACGACCTCAAATTCATAGGCTGTAACGGATTCCAGGTTGGTCTTGTAGTCTTCGTCACTTGCGGCTTCTTCGTATATCTCAATGGCAAAGTCGAGCTTCTCCATAGTAAGATTGGAGCCCTCCGGAATGCCGTCTTCCTTAAGTTTCTTGAGCTTAATGAGCTTTTCTTCGTAATCCTTGTCGTAATGGTCAGCGATCGCCTTGCCGGTGCCCTCCGGCGTCGCCTTAACGATAACGGTCATGTGGCCGTTGGCGCTGCTGTAAGACGAACTGTTGACGCTGGAATCGGACTTATAGCCCCTCACCGGGATCGTGATAAAAGAGTCGTCACCATAGTCGATCTGATAGCAGTACAGGTCCTGCCCGCCCTCGAAAAGATTCTCCGTATCAAGCTTTACCGAATAACTCTTGCCGATATCTGACGCATCGATCCTTCCCGCATCCTTATATTCGGCACTGCTGACTCGCTTCTTCATTGCCGTGCCGGTTACAGCCGACACGAAGCCTGCTGCGGTGAGCACGGCTGTGACGATGATGACGGTCTTTCTTAATCTTTGCATGAACTGCTCCCGGGCATGGTTTTACATCATAATACCGCGGTGTTGTATTGTTTATGTATTGGATTTGTTGCCTTCCAGACGGACACAGAAGGCAACATTTGAGGCAACAAGGCAAGCGCCCGCTTATAAGTTGACGTTGTTTTCGAAGATTTATAGAATCAAGGAATAACGTAAGGCCCATTTGGATAATTATTCACGGAGGAGATCAAAATGGCAGACGATAAGGGATTGGACTTAACATCAGTATTCGGCGACGTTATCAAGCAGGTGACAGAGGCCGTCTCGCCCACGAAGAAGACTGCGAAAAAGGCGACCACAGCAAAGTCTTCCACAGCCAAGAAGACGACCACGGCTAAGAAGTCCACAACAGCTAAGAAATCTACTACAGCGAAGAAGTCTACGACAGCCAAGAAGTCGACAACTGCAAAAAAGAGCACTGCTGCCAAGAAATCCACAACTGCCAAAAAGACAACTACAACCAAGAAATCCACAACTGCCAGGAAGGCCGGCAAGATCTATCTTGAGATCAGCGGCAGGCAGATCGATTTCAAGACCATCGAGAGCAAGGCTAATAAGCTCGGCGGCGATTGCTATGTGGTCGTAAATGAGAAGAAGATCTACAACAAGGACGGCAAGTCTGTCAATCTGTTCTAAGGGATAAAGAATGGCTACATTATGTAAGAACTGCAGCCACGCGCTGGTATTTAATCCTGCCTCGCAGCTCCTCGAGTGCAGCTCATGCGGCAGCACTTTCAAGCCCGAGGAAATTGAGTCAGAAGCAAAGCCTTACAGGGAAGACCTGAAGGCTGAAGATGCGTCAGAGGTCTATAATTCCAAAGAAGAGAAGTTCATGGACTGCTACGTTTATTCGTGCAGCGAGTGCGGCGGCGAGATCATAATAAACGGTACCGAGGCGTCGACGACGTGTGTGTATTGCGGCAATCCGAATGTTGTTTTCAACAGGATAGCAAAGATGAGAGAGCCTGAATATATATTGCCTTTCAGGATCACGAAGGCTGAGGCCGTAATGCGGGCAAGAGAGGCAATAAGCAAGGGTGCTTTCGTGCCGGGGAATATTAAGAATTTCTCCGTGGATTGCTGCAGGGGAATCTATCTTCCGTACTGGCTTACTAACATCAAATATTACGATACGGTGCTCGTTACGGGCCGGATAAGAAAGAGCAGGGATAAGGACGTCACGAGGTATTACGGACGCTCCGGATACCTTACGCTTAAGATGTTCCCGGTCGATGCTTCCAAGGCGCTCTCGGATGACAGCAGCACGAAATTAGAGCCTTTCAATATGAACCATCTGAAGCCTTTTGACGAGGATTATCTTGCAGGCTTTTATTCGGACGTATCGGATGTAACTTACAAAGATGTTAAGAAAGTTGCCTTGGCAAGGGGCAAGGAATATTTCGCTGAGGCAGCGCTCAAAGACGTCGAAAGATGCGATGCTAAAACTACACATATCCTGCAGCGCGGGCCCTCTGTTGAAGTTGACACCGATATGAAATATGCGATGCTGCCGGCGTGGTTCATTTCTTTCGATTACGAGGGAAAGCATAATACGATCCTGGTTAACGGTGACACAGGCAAAGTCGTGTGCGCACTGCCGTGGCGCAAATGGCTGTTCTTCCTAATGCTCTTCGGCATCGCTGCTGTAGTGTCTTTCTTGTCGTTCTTTGTATTCAAATATCTGCTGGCGGGAATGTTCTCGGGTGACAGCGATAGCGCCGGCGGCGGCTTAAAGATGCTGATCTTTATCATTATCGGTATCGTCACGCTTTTCTCGACCGGCATCGGCAAGGTCTACAGAGTCATCGAAAACATCAATCTTACGCAGGATAAGGCAATGTTCAATTTCATGAAGAAAAGGCAGGGGTGATATTATGATCGAATTTTTTGCCGGCCTTTTAGCACTGGGATTCGGATTCGGACTGGCCTGCTGGATCTGCGGCAAGGCGCTCAACAAATCCAACAATTTAGGAGACAGCCACGCAAACAGCTCCGCATATAATGTCGATACTACTTTTACCCATTCCTGCAACAACATGAGCAAATCTGAAGGTCTGGCATTTTTCGACTTGTATGCATATAAATACAATATCTCCGATGCTGTTGATGAGAAGGAAGAGGTCAGAAGGATGACCGATGAAGAGCGCAAGAAGAACCGTAAGGCTCCCACAGGAGCTTTTGTCTCGCGAAACACGGACGGCTACACCGCAGTCAGAGACGAGGAGCCGGATTGGGTAAAACGTGCCGACAGGGGTCAATGGTGAAGGTGAAGCGTACCGACGGGCACTTATGATGGTAAAGCCCGGCGGGAACTATTAAGGCATATCTGCGTGGCGGCTTATCAGGCCGCCCGATTTTTATTGATTTGCCCCGCAAAAATCTTTAATATATACGCTATGGAAAAATAAGGGTATTTAGGGGGTAGATCATGGCAACACTATGCAAGAACTGCAGCCACGCGCTGGTCTTTAATCCTGCCTCGCAGCTTCTCGAGTGCAGCGCATGCGGAAGCATGTTCAGGCCGGAAGAGGTCGAGGCTGAATCCAAGGAGTACAGGGAAGACCTGAAGGCCGAAGCGGCAGGCGAGATCTATGGTGACAAGGAAGATAAGAGCCTCATGGACTGCTACGTTTACACGTGCAGCGAGTGCGGCGGCGAGATCATCGTAAACGGCACCGAGGCATCGACGACATGCGTTTACTGCGGCAATCCGAATGTAGTATTCAGCAGGATATCAAGGCAGAAGAGGCCTGAGTTCATAATGCCTTTCTCGGTCAGCAAGGAAAGGGCGATCGAGCTTGCAAGGAATGCCGTAAAGAAGGGAGTTTTCGTGCCCAGGGAGATAAAGAACTTCTCCGTGGACTGCTGCAGGGGCATATATCTTCCTTACTGGATCGTCAAGGCAAAGTATGCCGACTCGGTAGTCATCAAGGGCCAGGTAAAGTCCGGCAAGAATAGCGTTACCAAGTATTTCGGGCGCTCCGGAACACTTGATTTCGACAACCTCCCGATCGACGCTTCCAAGGCGCTTTCCGACGAGAGCAGCGCGAAATTGGAGCCGTACAACCTCTTTAACATGAAGCCCTTTGACGAAGACTATCTTGCAGGATTCTATTCGAACGTCTCGGACGTAACATACAGCGACGTAAGAAGCGCAGCTCTCTTAAGGGCGCAGGAATTCTTCAACGAAGAAGCGATCAATGATGTTAAGAATGCCTCCGCAAAGGAGGTCATCTCCTCATGTCCGTCCATAAAGGTCGATCCGGACATGGTCTATGCGATGCTTCCTGCATGGTTCATCACTTTCAATTACAAGGGCAAGCACAACACCATCCTGGTCAACGGCGACTCAGGTAAAGTCGTGTGCGGCTTGCCGTGGAAAAAGGTATTGTTCTACTGCCTCCTGATCGGCGTCGGAATCGCCATATCGGTCGCTGCCTACTTCGTATTCAAGGCAACGCTCCCGGTATTCTTCTCAGGCCGCCGCTCATCGTCTTCCTCCAGAAGCGAGGGAAGGATCATAGCCTTCCTAATAGCAGGCATCGTCGCGTTGTTCTCGACCGGAATCCGCAAGGTTATCAAGGTCATCAAGAGCATCAACCTGACGCAGGACAAAGCAATGTTCAACTTCATGAAGAAGAGACAGGGGTGATCGGTATGGTAGAGATAGTTTCATTCCTGTTTGCAATAGGCGTCGGCTTCGGCTTCTCATGCTGGATCTTCGGCACTCTGCTCAACAGATCCAACAACATCGGTGACAGCAAGGGCGCCAAGTACGAATACAACACGAACGTCAACTTCACTTCCAGAAGTGACAGCATGACCAAATCCGAGAGCAGTTCCTACATTCACTATCACGCAGTGAAGTTCGATGACTCAGGCGAGCCTAAGGGCACCGACCTTGTCAGGAAACTTACAGACGAAGAGCGTAAAGCCTACAAGCAGAAGGCCGCCCAAACTCCGCCTAAGGGCCTCTACGTGTCCGAGAAGAGCCAGATCAACACTTCCATCGTGGACACCGAAGCCGAGTTCGAAGAGTGGGAGAAGAGACAGGCGTCAGAGGCACCGATGGCTGGCGTCTTTAAGCCGCTGTCTCCGGACGGCCTGGAAAACCAAAGGGATATTAGAGACTAAGGTTCATAAGAAAACCCTGCTCCGCGATGGGGCAGGGTTTTAAAGTTCTTAACGGATATGATCAGGTGCCGGTCGGATCGGTCTGGCCTGACTGGCTAGCGTTATATTCAAGGGCGGCCCTGGAAAACTGGTACAGCGCATATACTACACTCTTAAGTTCATTGGTAATGACGCCTCCGTTATTTGAATTTATAACGATATATGCATAGTTTGCAGGAGAATATCCTATGCTTTTATAGCTGGTGCTCCCGTTTGTGTAGCATCTGATATTTAACACCCTGTTGAATTGCGCTGCCTTGAGTCCTTCAATCGATATTATCGTGTAATCACCGGACACAGTGGTGGTCAGAGTCTTACTGCCGTATTGGAAAGAAGTGATATCAGCGACATCTTCATTTTTTAAATAAAGCTTCAGCGTAAGGGTAGAATTAAGTACAAGGCTTACTTTAGCAGGGGAGATATCTCCTTTATCTGTGAATGTCGGCGTACCGCTGTATGAGGCATGCTGTTGTCCATCATCAAGGATCGAATTTGCGAGATTATCTGTATTGTGATTGAAGTAAACCTGAGAACTTGCTCCGTAGTTCAACATTGCCTCTACCAATATAATTGTTTCCCTGGAATATTCATCCGGATGGTTAATGATATATCCGGCGTATTCTCTGACAGAATACTTGATGTTCATTTCTGCAGGCGTATCATTATCATAATAGAATTGTGCTGTTATCTCATCAGCCATTTCTTTCGCTGTAGCATTACAACGGAAATAGTATTGACCGTCCTTGAACTCAGCATCTTTCACATAGACCTTCTGTACATTGCCATTAACAGTAAATCTCATATATGAGTTTTCAGGTTTTTCTAATGCTTTACTACTAAGATGCATGCGGAAATTAACACCGATACTTCCGTCCAGGCTTAACGAATAACCTTTTAATTTATTAATATTGCGATTAATGATAATTGTTCCGTCCGAATCGATGAGATTTATGTTTGAAAATTCAGAAAATAATTGAGCGTAAGCTGAACCATATTTAACCGGTACATAAACGTTTGCTGTGATCGAATCAGGAAAAATAGAGTTCAGGCCATCATTAAAACTGTTCGGGTCAACATCTATAATCAGGCTGGTTATATTAATGCAATTTCCGAAAGCCATGCCACCAATGCTTGTCACACTGTCAGGGATGGTAATTGAAGAAAGTCCGGTGCAGCCTTGAAAAGCACCGGAACCAATGCTTGTTACACTGTCAGGGATAGTAATTGAAGAAAGTCCGGTGCAGCCTTGAAAAGCACCGGAACCAATGCTTGTTACACTGTCAGGGATGGTAAATGAAGTAAGTCCGGTGCATTCCTTAAAAACCCTAGGTCCAATGCTGGTCGCACTGTCAGGAATTGTAATTGAAGTAAGTCCGGTGCAGTCTTCGAAAGCACTGGTACCAATGCCGGTCACACTGCCGGGAATTGTAATTGAAGTAAGTCCGGTGCAGCCTTGAAAAGCGCTGATACCGATGCTTGTCACACTGTCAGGAATAACAATCGAATCAAGTGAAACACACCCTTCAAATGAGCCCTGGCCTAGAGTAACTACACTGTCAGGAATCTCGACAGATACAAGTGAAGTGCAGCCATAGAAAGCAAAAGTACCGATGTTTGTTATACCATTAGAAATGACTGCTTCACGGATCCTGTTATCGTCTTTCCAAGGTGAATTAGAAACAGTGAATTCTTTCATTCTCCCCGTTCCGCTGACAGTCAAAAGGCCGTTGCTGTCAAGCTCCCAGGAAATGTTTTCGCCATTTCCCTCAGATGTAGAACCGCAATAGCCGCTGGCTACGATCGTCGGCTCAGGTTTTTCGGTCTCATCAGCAAGAACAGTAAAGCCGCCAAACGCGAGCAGGATGATAACGGTGGCAATTAGTGAGAGCATTGTGCCCAAGGATTTTTTGCAAGTCATATATAACTCCGGTTTCTTTCGAAATTTATAACAATAGCGTTGTGAAGAACTCTCTTGCTATATTTTATAAAATCGCGGGCAACAAATCATCATTATTGCTAATTTATACAATAAAGTTACATTTTTTTGAGAAGTATGTATTTAGTAGACAAATTATAATAGTATTGCTAAAAGGAGTCCTCGCTTGAGGATCGATGGGAACTGCGCGCATTTGTTTGGGAGAATCAAAATGAACATGAAGAAGATCTGGAGCGCTCCTGTTGCGCTCGTCGTAGTGTTGACCATGGCGCTGTTTTTCGGCGGGATCACGGTATCGGCTGATGAATATGATTACGGTGATTGTGGAGCGACTGCCACCTGGACGCTTGATAGCAACGGCACTCTGACCATAAGCGGTACCGGTGCGATGTATGATTCGGCATATCAAGAATGGGATTACTATGATGATTTTATTGAAAAGATCGTTATCGAATCCGGTATAACAACTATCGGACCGCAAGCATTTAACGGTTGTTATCATCTGTCATCTGTTACTATTCCCGGCACAGTTAATACGATCGGTAATAGTGCTTTTGCTAATTGCTCATCATTAACGTCGATCAATATTCCTGCGTCTGTTACGACGATTGGCAGCTATGCTTTCCAAAGCAGCGGACTGGAATCAATTACTATTCCGGACAGCGTAACGTCTCTCGGCGAATACGCGTTCGGCATGTGTGGATATTTAGATACTGTAACGATAGGTTCAGGATTGACCACAATTCCTGAAGGTGCTTTCTCGGAATGTTCTACATTAACAACTGTTAGTCTCTCCAATACGATTAAAACCATAGGTGATTCGGCTTTTTGGAGATGCACGGGCTTGACCGGTATTTCCATCCCTAACAGCACAACGACGATTGGAGATTATGCTTTTAAAAAATGTACAGCTCTTGAAAGCATTCGTCTTAGTGGTTCACTGACGACGATTGGAGATTGTGCTTTTGAGGAATGTTCATTACTTGAAAATGTAACTTTCCCCAACACATTAAAGAGCATTGGGTATTGCGCATTTAGTAATACCGGCCTTACTTCATTAGCTTTGCCATCGGGAATAGAGAGCATCGGAAATGCTGCGTTCAGCTATTGTAATGGGCTTGAAGTACTTAACCTTTCATTTAATTCGGACATGTCCATTGGAAGCAGCCTTTTCAATTCTTGTAAGGGACTTCAAACAGTTACTATTACAGGCAACATAACTGAAATAAAAGAGTATATGTTCATGGATTGCGAGAATCTCAGCAGCCTTACTCTTCCTACAACTGTTACCTCGATCGGTAATTCTGCTTTCTCCGGTTGTTCTGATCTGAACTATACTTTCTCTTCCAATATCACCAGTTACGGTAACTATGCTTTTCAAGGTGTACCTTTGAATACAGTAACGATCTCACCCAATGCAACATACGGTGAAGGTGTCTTCGCTCAGAACAATAGTATTGAGCATGTTATTGTCGAAAGCGGAGTTACTTCGATTCCCGGTTATATGTTTTGGGACTGTACAAATCTTATTTCGGTAGATTTGCCGGATACAGTAACAAGCATAGGCGAAAAGGCATTCTATAACTCCGGACTGACTTCAATCGTCTTACCGCAAAATCTCAAGACCATTGGAAATTATGCCTTCTCAGGAGCGAAGCTTGCCACATTGACGCTTAATAACAAGCTTGAATCCATTGGTGTTGAGGCGTTCGCATATAATAGGACTCTGAAGACGATCAACTTCTCCGATAGTGTAACATACTACGGAAACCGTGCTTTTGCCTGCACTGGTGTTACATCGATTTCATTGAAGATCGACGACACTGTGACTGAAAACGGAGGTCTTTTCTCTGGCTGCAGTGAGCTCGAGACTGCTGTTATCACAGGTAATACAACGAAGCTTGAATATGCATTTTTCGAGGACTGCAGAAACCTGGAAAGTGTAACACTTCCGGCTAATCTGACCGGTATTCCGAGCAGCTTCTTCTCTAACTGCTATAAACTCGTGGGCATCACATTACCTGCGAATTTGGAAAGTATTGGCTACAATGCGTTTTTCAGATGCACATCACTTACATCGGCAACTATTCCTTCAACGGTAACAACGATCGATGATAGTGCATTTTCTAATTCAGGCCTTACCTCCATTGTGATTCCTGATACTGTTACAAGTATTGGAACCGCTGCTTTTGAGGCTTGTAAGGGACTTAAAACTGCTACACTCCCCAGCACAATGACGGCTGTTCCGAACGGGTGTTTTTCAAGTTGCTCGAAATTGTCATCGGTCAACTTCCCGTCCGGATTAGAGAAAATAGGTGAGGGTGCCTTTGCAGGATGCGGTTTTACTTCGCTGTCCATTCCGGGAACAGTTAAGTATGTTGATTACGAAGCATTTAAAGAGTGTTCCAAGCTCCGCACCGTTGTTCTCTCTGAAGGTGTCGACAGATTTATCGGACAGGTATTCTATAATTGCGATGCGCTTGAGACAGCAGTTATCGCAAGCACGGCAGATGTAGATTACTTAAACTACACATTCAATTATTGCGAGAACCTGAAGACCGTATACTGCACCAGGAATCATACAACGTGCACGCTCAGCAACGATATGTCCGGAATCAACTTCATCATTATCGATAATGCTGATAACATACCGGCACATATCGCAGGCCACTCCATAACACTTGCCGCTGATATCGGTGTTAACTTCTATCTGGCACTTCCGCTGGAATACGATGACACCAACACAACGGTTGAATTTACTTGGGGTGAAGGCACGGACTTCAATTCCGGAAAATCTTATGTACATAAGGTCAACGCAAAACTTACCAAGATCTATGAGCATGGTGCTAACTACAAGGTTACCTGCGGTGTTGCTGCACGTGCAATGACTGATACGATCTCCATGGTCGTAAAGAGCGGTAACACGGTCGTTATGACTGACACGTATACAGTCATGGATTACGTTAATGTCCTTGTAAAGGCTCAGCCTAACAATAAGGAGCTTCAGTATCTGCTCTGTGCAATGTGTAATTATGGCGGCTTATCACAGCAGTATTTCAACTATAAGAACGATTCCGGTTCTCTGGCTACCGACAAGTACGATAACAGCGGTGATACCTGGAAGCCTGAAGTAAGATCTTATACGAATAATGTGGACATGACTGTCCCTGCTGAGAACATAACCATCACGGGAATCGCAAACGATAATCCGGGCATTTCCTATTACGGTGCATCGATCCTTTGCGCTTCACAGATGAAGATGAGATTCTATTTCAGAGTAACTGATGAGACTGCATTTGCTGCCATCAAGGATACGGCTTACTTCAAGTCTCAGAAGCTCAAGTTTATTGATGCTGTAGTAGATGGCCAGAGCCTTGTCTACATTCAGACACAGGGCCTGATGCCCGGCGATCTCGAGAATATATTTGAGATCACTATAAACTCCAATGTTTATACGTATGACTTTAGGGATTACATCAACAGATTGAATAACGATGGTGAATATTTCCTTTATACAGCAAGAGCTGCATACACATTCTCGCATTACGCTAAAAAGTTCCAGGAGGGTCAGTAAACATGATCAGAGAAGAATATAAGGATGTAGATATCGAAGTAATAGCTTTCGAGGCTACAGATATTGTAACCGCAAGCTGTGTCGTGGAAGACGATGGCGAGGAACAGGGCAAGGTTAAATAACCGGGCCGGCACTAAGCCTCTTGCTCTGTGCTGACAATTCTTCTGGAATTGTTGACGTACAGCCTTTCGAAAACTACAAGAGAAGACATAAGGATTACACCTTGTGTCTTCTTTTTTGTTTGGTCTGTGGGCGCGAAAAAAGCATGCCTGAGTGCTGCTCTTACAGCCATAGCTACAACGCATTAAAATACCCTGCGCCACAGGACGCAGGGTATGGTAGTAATTTCTGTTAGCTTTATCCGTCAGTCTCCGGGAGGGCCGGGCGGAGTATCGTTGCCGTCATCGATAAGACAACTTTCGGTGATGATATCAGTATTCTCGAATTCGATCACGCTGATCTCTAATGGTTCATAAGCACTAATTTTCTTCATATCATTTCACCTCAATTATCAGTAGTTCTGTGCAGCCCGCGCGTACATGTACAATGCGCAGATGGCTTCTTTCAGTTCCTGGGTATATGTTGTGTCGGTCGGCTGGTTGAGAATGACTTTGCAATAGCTTGCCGGGCTGTATTTGATGTGTCCGACCTCATTCTGGCCTTGGCAGATATTGACTGTTACGCCTGACATGAGCTGCTTTGCGGTTATGTTCTCAACAACAACTACCGTGTATTCACCGGACTTGTAGGTCCTGTATACGAGTCCGCCGAAGCCCCTGAACTCAGCGCCATTCGGCAAAGTGTCTGTCCTGACATAGAGCTTCATTGAGATGGTTGAACCGAGCGTGAGGCTGACCTGCTCGAAACCGATACCGTCGGTTACATCCTTGAGATCGTAGCCGGTGATATCAGAAGCACTGAGCACTTCGATGTTCTGCTCATAAGCGGGCAGGATAGAGTTAGCATAATTGCCCTCATTATATTTGAAGTACTTCTGGGCAGCTGTTCCGTAGTTCAGCATAGCTTTGACAAGATCCTGCTCCTTAGGGAATTTGAGCGGATTGGAAAGAATGTATCTCGCATATTCCTGTACCGAATATGTGAACGGATCTCCGACAGCCACACCGTCGTTATATACCTGTGCGGTAATGGTGGAGGTCATTTCCTTAGCGGCAACATTGCACTTGAAGATGTTGAAATCGCCCGTCTGATCAAGCTTTGAATATGCCAGTGCTGAATCAGACTGAGGGTTAACGTAAACAGTCTGGGTCCTTGTTTTCGAGCCATCCAGACCGGTGACGGTAAATACGATCTTCGAAGTATTGCTTGTTGTAATATCTCCGGAGAGATGGACATAGAAGTTTACGCCGATATCACCTTCAAGACTTAAGGAATAGCCGTAAACATGGACATTTCCACCCATGTTGATCTGGTCCAGAACGAAGGTAACGTTGACGTCGCTGTATTTTGTCTCATAATCAGACAGATTGCGGTCTACGTGACACTTGGTAGCTTTGTTGGCCTTGAAATCATCACAGTTTCCGTCAAGCCACTCAAAGTAATCAGGATCGGTAGGATAACAATAGACATCCGTAATGCCTGTGCAGCCCTTGAATGCATCAGTCTTGATAAGTGATACATTGTAAGGTATTGCGATCGAAGTGAGTGAAGAACAGTTCAGGAATGCTTTGTCATCGATCCTTTCAAGAGTGCCGGGCAGACTGATGGAAGCAAGTGACGTACATTCCTTGAAAGCTTCCTGGTAAATCCTGGTTACACCATGAGGAATCCTTATCGACTTAAGACTGCTGCACTTCGCAAATGTGGTGTCCTCGATAGCCTTGAGATTGGTTGAAAGAGTTACAGATTCGAGATTAATGCAGTTGAAAAATGCGCCCTGTTCAATCGATGTTACACTATTCGGAATAACGACAGACTTAAGGCTTTGGCAATTTTCAAAAGCATTCAATTCAATTTTTGTTACTCCATCAGGGATCTCTATTGATTCCAGTTTCTTGCACCATCTGAATGCGTCGGAGCTGATCATGGTAAGTCCGGACGGAAGGTTTATGGTCGTGAGTTCCTTACAACTATAGAAAGCATTTCTTCCGATCTCGGTTACAGTATCCGGAATAACGATTGAAGTCAGACCGCAACTGTTAAATCCATCTACCTTTATGGACTGAAGACCATCAGGCAGAGTAACGGAAGCAAGTTTTGTACAGTCTCTAAAAGAGAGAGGGCTGATCTCTGTTATGCCTGAAGGAATAACAACAGAGGTCAGGGACGTACATTGCTGGAAAGCACTTTTGCCTGTGCTTGTCAAAGCAGTGGGATTAGCTGCAGTAGAGGAAAACTCAAGAGATGTAAGACCAAAGCATTGATAAAACGCACTATCCCCTATGGTATCTACTGTATATGGAATAGTAATCGAAGTGAGATTTCTGCATCTGTAAAACGCATATGTTCCTATTTCTTTTAATCCTGCTGACAAAGTAACTGTAGCAAGAGAACCGCAGTCATAAAATGCTTCTTCGCTTATGACTGTTACACCGGCAGGAATTGTTATTGAAGTAATACCGCTGTTTTTGAAAGCTTCCTGTCCGATGCTCGTAACAGTATCAGGAACGGTGACTGATTTAAGCTTCGGACAATCCTCGAATTCATAAGCCGTGATCTTTGTAATACCACTCGAAAGCACAACAGAAGTCAGGTCATCGCAGCTGGTGAATATACCGCTGCCTATGGTTGTCAGACTTCCGGGAAGAGTGATCGATGTAAGACCGCCATTATAGAATGCGCCGCCGCCTAATTCTGTCAGGTTATTTGATACGGTAACAGTCTTAAGGCCTGCACAATCGCCAAAAGCACGGAAACCAATGACGGTAACGCTGTCAGGGATAGTTACAGACTGAAGTGAACTGCAGTACTGGAAGGCGGAAGGCCCGATGTTGGTAACACTGTCAGCTATAGAAACTGATTTGGCATTGCTTAACGAATAGAAAGCATTCTCGCCTATGTATGTAATACCATTTTCGATGACGATAGAGGAAATGACATCCTTATAATTTTCCAGGGGATGGCTGTATGTGCTCTGGTCTGACATTGCACCGGTACCGGAAATAATCAACGTACCGTCTCCGTCGATCGCCCATGTGAGACCGCTGCCGAGTCCCGAGGTAGGATCCTTTATATAGTAGGGTTCGAATTGAACATTCATTCCTCCGAATTTTGAACAGTATTCAGAATAGTATTTGTTCGGGACATAACATGTAGGTCTTTTTGATTGAAAATCGTAACGGACATTCCATGTAAGGTTAGCAGGATCAGGTTTGCAAAAAATGGATGCCAGGGAAGAACAGTCATCGAAAGCATTGGCGCCGATAGAAGTTACAGACTGGGGAATTGTTACTGTTCTTAAGTTGGTAAATCCCCTGAATGCATTCCTTCCGATGCTGGTTACACCATCTTTGATAACGACTTCTTTTACGCTATTGCGGTCATTAAACCAAGCAGGCTCAGGACCATCAAAATTATTCATGTTTCCTGTTCCGCTAACAGTTAACACTCCTGAGGAATTAATATTCCAACTCAGGTGTTCTCCGACTTTCTCAGGTACGGTCAGCGTAAGATTTAAGTTACCGGGTTCCGCAACGTAATCCCCGTACTCGCCTTGCCAAAAACATTCATAATCCAGATATCCTGTATATGTTCCTGAAGGCAATGAAGCGAAATCCTGTTCATCGATCAAGATCGAGAATTTCAACTTATCGTCAGGACTGTCAAAGGAGCCGACACTGACTCTTTTGTTCTCATAGTAATGGTAGCCGTCAGCAGCTACGAACTGTACTTCGTGGCCGTGATTGTCGGATAATCTACCATTATGAAATACAAAAGATGCGTATTCGGTCTGTACGACTTCGTTGTCATTGTTTAAGAATGATCCCAATTGGAGCGACTGGAAGGATATTTCAAAATCCGTGAATCCACCGCTGGTGATCGAAAAGCTTGTCTGCGAAAAACTGTAACTGCCGGCTTCGTTGTCAGCCAAAACAGTACCGCCGAATGCGATCAAAACAGACAAGGTGACAATAAGTGAGAGCATAGTGCCCCAGATTCTCTTCTTGCTCATAATAAACCCCTGATTTGAATGAAAAAACGCCATCTATCCCTCTTCGCTAGGGAATCTCCTCAGATTATATTAATTACTTTCTTTGTAAAAATAAAGAAATCTCAAGAAAATGTAATATTCTTGTTGGATTTCTGATATTTGAGGAATAAGGTCACTTTTTCGAAGCACTCGAAAAAATAATCCCCTGCACGCGAAATGGTGCAGGGGAGATAAGCCGGAAGTGATTATATCCTGAGTATCAGTTTTGTTAGTTGTCCATCGGGGGCAGCTCGGTGGCGCAGCTGTCTGTGATAATGTCTGTATTCTCAAATGTGATGACACTGATATCAAGTGCCTCGTAATCTGTTTTCTTCTCCATATTATTTCCTCCCTGATCAGTAGACTCTGGACTGTATATATATCTGCAATGCCTGGTTGAAATTATAAAGCGAGCTTACTGCAAGTTTAAGGTCATCGGTGATGACATTATCAGTCGGCATGCTGAGTACTATTTTAATATATTTTGCCGGACTGTACACAACATTACCGATTTTCGCATCATTCTCGTAAACATCGAATCCGACACCTGAGTGGATATGTGATGCTGAAATGTCGTCTATGATAACGACCGTATAGCCGCCCGACTTGACTGTCTCAAGAGTCTTTCCGTTGCTCTTGAAAATCTTGCCTTCTGCATCTTCACTATTGAAGTAAAGCCTTAAAGTAACGGTCGATTTCAGAGATAAGCTGACTTTAACGGGAGTCAGGCATCCTTCACCGGGCGTCTTGATACCTATTGCATCAGGCGATGAGATCTGATTAAAGCGCTCATTCTCAGGAAGTACGGAATTTGCAAGCGAGTCCGTATGGTAATTGAAATACTTCTGTGAGCATGCTCCGTAATTCAGCATTGCCTTTGCTACGTCTTTCGCCTTCTGAGCATAGCTGTCATGTGTCAGGATGTAGTTTGCATATTCTCTTACAGTGTAAGAATATGTACTTCCTACAGCCGTTCCGTCAGCTAGATAGAACTGGGCGGTGATCGTGTCAGTCATCTCTCTCGCGGTGACACCGCAGCGGAAGACTTTATACGCGGAATTGCTTGCTGTGTCTGCTTCGCTTACCTTAACCTTCTGAGTCTCACCGTTTACAGTGAACAGCATGTAGTTATAGTCAGCAGCGCATTCGGCGTCGAGTTTCATCCAGAAGTTAACTCCGATATCGCCGGCGAGACTTAAGTTGTAGCCATAGAGGTGGACACCTGCTCCGGTGTTGATCTGACCGCTGCCTTCTGCATCACCTACAAGGTTTGTACCGGAGATCAAAGCGGAATTAGGATTTAATAACTGACGATAGGATTCAACCTTATCTGCCGGAACATGAAGCTTAGTGTCCGTATTATAACCGACACCATAGGAGAAGCTGATCCAGGGTGTGGCTTCGGAATAGCTGTAGATATCCGTCAGATTAGCACCGGGACCGAATAACTGCGAGGCACCAATCGTGGTAACAGTGCTCGGAACAGAAACTGTTTTTATGTTATTGCAATATGCGAAAGCATAACCTTCGATCTCAGTTACACCTTCAAGGATGATAACCGATTCAAGGCTGTCACAGTATCTGAATGCATCTTCCTTTATAACGGATACGCTTCCGGGAATAGTTATTGAACGCAGGCCCTGTCCGTAGAATGCGCCGGCATTAATGTCGGTAACACTATCGGGGATCACGATCGATTCGATCTTACCGGGGCCCTGATAATTCTCGACACGGAAAGCATCTTTACCGATAGAAGTTAATGTGTCGGGCAGTGTTACATTCTTAAGATCACCGCAATTGTAGAAGGTGCCTTCAGGAATGGATGTTACTCCGTTAGCTATTGTTACTGAAGTAAGAGATGTACATTCTCTGAATACACCTACGCCCATATTCTGAACGCTGCCGGGAATCGTTATTGACTCAAGGGCATAGCAGCCGTAAAAGGCATCTTCCTCGATGGTTGTTACGCCTTCCGGAATATTAACGCTCTGGAGATTATAGCAGTACATGAATGCATCCTCTCCAATAGATGTTAATCCTTCAGAGAGCGTTAAAGACTTAAGGTATGAGCAGTTATTGAATGCTTCTTTGCCAATACTTGTAACGCTGGCAGGAACTGTAATAGATTCAATTGCCGATGATGAAAAAGCTTGTTCGCCAATGGTCTGTACGTGGTCTCCCATGGTAATTGACGTCATTTTATATGCACTTAAGAAAGCGCCCATGCCGATAGTGATCACGCTGTCAGGAATAGTGACGGATTCGATCATACTTACACAGAAAGCAAGATCACCGATGGTTTCCAGATTGGCAGGGAGCTCAATGGATTTAAGCTTTGATGTCTCTCCGAATGCGCGTTTACCTATGGAGGTAATACTGTCGGCAAGACTGACGTTTGTAAGCTCCTTGCAGTAGTAGAATGACCAGTCTCCGATAGAAGTTACGCCGTCATTAATGATCAAAGCAGTAATGTCTTCTCTATGACTGTACCACGGCACGTCGTACTCATTCGTAAAATTAGTCATGGCGCCTGTGCCGGTACCTGTTTTGCTGATGATCATAGCGCCGTCACCGTCGATCAGGTATGTTACGCCGTCACCACAAGAACCGCTGTCTATGACATTGGCCTCAAATGTAACGTTAATGCCTGAGAACTTTGACTGGTATTTGTCAAGGAATCTGCTGGCAACATAGCAGGTCGTACCCTTGTTTTCAATGAAATCTTTAGAGGATACTCCCCAGGTCAGATTATCAGGATCGGCGCTGCAATATACAGCGGTTAATGAACGGCAATCATCGAATGCATTTGCAGAAATTGAAGTAACACTTATAGGAATAGTAACCTTTTCGAGCTTTAAACAGCTGTCGAATGCTCCTTCTCCAATGCTTGTTACGTTTGAAGGAATCGTTATTGAAGTAAGGTCTGAACAGCTCGAGAATGTATTAGCGGAAATCTTGGTGATCTGGGTCGGGAAATTGAAAGCCATCAGACGGTAGCAACTTTTAAATGCACCCTCACCAATGCTGTTAACGCTGTACATTCCTAAAACAGTAGTCAGCTGTGAACAATATGAAAAAGCAGATTTTTCAATGGTGGTTACATCGGAAGGAATGTTGATCCTTTCCAGATAATAACAATTCTCAAATGCACCCTCACCAATGGTGATCAAATAATAAGGAAGAGTAGCAGTCTCCATCTTCATGCAGTAACCAAAAGCCCATTTGCCGATAGTTGTTAATTCATAACAACCTGACAGATCGATCTTTTGAAGTTTATCGCAGCTGAAGAATGCCCCTTCTCTGATGGTGGTCAAAGGTATTTCTTCTGGAAGTGTTATCGATGTAAACTCGCAGTTCTGGAATGCCCTTTCTCCTATATAAGTTATTTTGGAATTCTTATCGATCTTTACAGTGGTGAGGTGTTGGTATCCTGAGAATGCATAATCACCAATATTTGTTACACCACTTCCTATATCGACTGATGTAATCTCATTTTTGCGTTCAATCCACGGAGCCTCATAGGGATCTCTGTCTGTAAAGTCAGGCATAGCACCTGTTCCGCCGATGTACAGAGCACCATCGTTAAACTCCCAATATACACCGGAGTCGAAATCACCTGACTCATAATCCGGACCATAAGAATAGAAATAGAGATCGATCGAGCCGGAAGGGCCGGAGATGTTCGGATAATTGTTATAGCTGGCATTAGGGTTAAAAGCATTTACCCATGTGCTTGTATAATCGATCTTTCCGGTGCAGGGACCGTTGGCAAGTGTTTTGTAATCGTCCAAATCAATATAAACAGCAATGGTGAAAGGCTCGTATACACCTTCCTCGTTCCATGTATATTTGAACTCAAGCGCATAAGTTGATGGAAGATTATGTGTGCCGCTTGTTACCGTAAAGGGAATCGAGTGTCCGTTTTTATCGGTAATCGTTCCGGTCTTTGAGAAGGTGAGCTTTAGATCCGCAGCAACCAGAGTGTCGCCGTTGACATCCAGCAATCCAAATTCCAATTTATCAAACTTGCACTTAATGTCTGTATATCCGCTGTGAGAGATCTCTACAGTTTTCGGAACAAGCGAAAACTCAGCATCCGGTAATCCGGAAATATTATAAGTTTCCTGGGGTTCATTTGACTGAGGAGCTGCCTGATCAGCCCCGCCTTTTCTGTTTGACGGCGGTGCTTCCGGCGGTTCAGCAGGATCCGTCGGTTCCCCGGGTTCAGCAGGATCAGTCGGCTCCCCGGGTTCAGCAGGATCTGCCGGATCTTCTGAATCATCAGGTGTGGCAGGATCTGTCGGTTCGGTGGGTGTCTCCGGTTCTTCCTGTTCAGACGATGCTGCAGGTTCCTGATTACCCGGCTCTACCGGATCAGCCCAGACATTTCCGCCAATCGAGAAAACAATCGAAATAGTGACAATAATAGCGAGCAGATTTGTGCCCCAGGTTTTCTTCTTGTTCATAATTTAACCCCTGAAAAAATAAAAAAGCCCTATATCCCTCTTCGATAGGGAATCTCCTCAGAACATATTAATAACTTTCTTTAGGAAAATAAAGAAAAATCAACAAAATGTAATATTATTGTTCGATTTTTGATATAGACGGCTGCGTCACTGCACGTACACGATCGCGTTCTTCTTAAATGCTCGGATGATCATGAGTACGGCGGAGTATATTGCGTAAACGCAGTATGAGTAGACGGGGATGAAGTCAGAACTGATGAACACGATGCATATCGTGATCTGGATGATGGCGCCGATCCCCTGTGCGAAGTCGATCTTCCAGCCGGGGTTGTTGTCTTTCTTGTTGCCGACGGCACGGATCATGCCCAGTACCGCGACCATGGCGTGGGAGCCGATTATATAGATGAGCGTCAATATCCTTGCCTGATCTAGGAGCGTCATTGCGAAAATCCCCATGTCGAAGAGAACGAGCCCTATCAGAAGGAACCATTTGCCGCCGACCATGTGCTGGGCATGCGTTATGTAGTAGAGAAGGTATTTCGCGCCGTAAAAGACAAGCGTTATGCTGATGCCGATAGCGAGCACCTTGAGCGCGATGTCGGGCATGAATAGAAGGGAGATCGCGCCTTCGATCGCAAGAAGTGAGGCAAGTACCGTAAATACGCGTCTGGCTTTACCCATGATCCTTACCTGCGCTTTCCCTGACGAGCTTCATATAGTCCCTGATGCCGCCAAAACCCTTCTTTTTGTAGTCGATCGAGAATCCCGCGAGGATGTTGCCTGACGTGAAGATCTTGTTGGTGACCATGCTCTTCTGCGACAGCGCGGCCAGAATGAACCTGCCAAGGCCTGTACTGTCCTTGTCCTCGGCATTCTTATATTCTTCTGCATATGTGCTGACGTCAAAATCAGGGATTGCTTTGCCCGTAAGTTCCTCACCGAACTTCTTCCAGTCTTCTGAGGCATCGAGCTGCCTTTTGGTAAGGATCTCCGTGATCTTTTCGCTGTAGGGCGCAATGGCATCTTCGTCGTAAACGCCGGTGGTAAAGGTGTCTGCCGTGCCGCGAAGATACTTCATCGCGAAGATCATCTGGCAGAAGGCCTTGCGGTAGTCGGAGGGATTGTCCTTGATGCACTGCCTGTAATTGTCCCACGCCGGAACATACTTGTACCTGATGAAGCTGTAGTCGGGAAGATGCCCCGCGTGGCCGTGGCCTAAGTTCAGGATGTTGTTCTCGCTCGGGTTAAAGACCGTGCTGTTGTATGTGTGGCTCTCGATGTCGTCAGATGCGCCCGGGCTGTGCCTGAACGATATCTTCTGCATCGAGTAGTCGAAAAGTATCTCATAAAACTCGTTGGTCGTGTTGTTTATGACGAGCGACGGAGTGCCTGCAAAATTCATGTGCGCCCATGTGTCTGCGAGCACGTGCATTGCGATACCTGCGGCCTCTGTGTCTTTGCCCTTTGCAAGCTCCACGGTATCCTTTACAAGTGCGCCGTCAGGGCCGCAGATCAGGCGGTATTTATTCTTATAAGCCTTTGTCGCGCGCGGAGTCTTTGCATAAAGATCTCTGGGCAGGAAATGGAACGACGCCCAGATCCTCGTGATGTCCTGCAAGCCTATCGTGTCGGCCCTCATGTCGACGAGCTCTGCCTGCGACTGCGAAGTGGCCGCATGTACGGTCGCTGATAATGCCTTAAGATATGTTGCCGTGCAGCAGTCGACGAACTGGGCGCTGTAGGCGATCTTCAGTGCGTCCTCATGTTCATATCCGGCCAGGACCGCCGCGCAGTATGTCGCATAGTAGTGGAAATCAGCCTGCATTTTAATTGACCCTCACTATATGCTTTGATTTGTAGCGCTTAACGCTGATGCCGGCGATGAATACTTCGAGCGCAATTACGAGCGACGAGAGCTCCATGAAGACCGCGACAAAGCTGTCAATGAAAGACTCTTCCATGTTTATAAGATCTGCCGCGAGCAGATATACCGAATACGCAGAGACTATTATGAGAAAGAGGCAGATGACAAGATAACCCTTGCCGGTCTTCTTTTCGCGCCCTTCACGTATGGCCTTGAGGCCGACGATAAGCCTCAATATTACGTCGATCGCCATGAATACAAAGACAAGCACCGTGACGATCATCTTGGCGGTCTCATCGAACCCCTCCAGATCTTCCGGTTTGAATAACTCAATGCCGAAGAAGAGCTGTGCCGCAAGCTTGATTATCCCCCAGAACCCGAACACTATGACGCCGGTCCCAAGTATTATCAGCGTGCTCAAGCTGCGCCTGTAGCGCATGGCTTCAGGCTTGTTATCAAGCAGTGTGTTGATATCTTCTTCCAACGTCTTAGTCTCCGGTGTAATAATTCAGGTGCAATTTGCAATTATACTTTATTTTCTTATGTAAGCGAAAAAAGCCCGGCTGACCCAAATGAGCCGCCGGGCATATCTTAGCCGTTATTGGTTTTATGCTGCGTCCTCTGAGACTGCTTCCTTGAGCGGAAGCTCGACGTTGATAGTGAAAATATCATCCTTTATCAACTTGGAGACGAAGTAAGTCATATAGGAGGATGACTCCGTGTCGCCTTCGCCTGACTTCATAAGAGAATCTTCGCCCAAAACAGTCATGAGTGCGTCGCAGGATGCTTTATAGATCTCTTCCCAGCGCTCCCTGTCAGTGACAATGATGGTTACCGAAACGCGGCAGGCGGGATCCGCCGAGCCGTCAGCATTACGGTATATCTGAACTATTGCCTGGCGCAGGCCCTCTGTACTGCCCATGGCTACAGGATCCCAATGATAGATGATCGCGTCGGCATCGTCTTTTTTATATGTGGTGTCATTGGGGTAAACGTTGAACTTGTCAGCGTAATTATCAAGCGTCGTGTCTCTTGCGATCTGCGAGATCTTTATGATGTTCTCACGGATCTCATCTGCGGTCTTATCCTTGAACGACACGAAGACCGGACCTTCGGCATTTATGTCTGCATTGACTTTCTCAGTAGTTTCCTCAGAAGTGGCTTTTGTTGACTCTGCGGTTGTCTCGGTTACAGCTTCCGTTGTCGCTTCGGCAGTTGTAGTTTCCGTTACTGCTTCTGTCGTGGTCTCTTCTTCGGTCTCTGTCGGTCCGTCAGGCTTAACCGCAAAAAATCCGTCGCATGAGCAGATGCCCAGCGCCATTACTCCTGCAAGGACCAGGCTTAAGAATTTCTTTGATCTCATTTCCCGTACCTCCTGTTTTCGCGTACCCGGCAAAAGGCACACGTGATATTGTACCATTTCGCCTTTACTTAACAGACACATGAGGCAGGAAAATTATTTGTCGGGTGCGAACTCTGTTACCGTGATCACGTTATCGCTCGTGAGCTGAGGCTTATCGGAGGTCTTCTTCAGATAGCAGTCGAAAAAGGCAAGAAAGCTCCTGCACGTGTATTTATGCGCTGTATCTGCATCGAGTTTTCCGGCGGTCATGCCGGGCTTCATGGCGTATTTTATGTCGGCAAATCCCATGTGCTTCATATCGCGGAAGAGCACTTTATACGCCGGTGCAGTGTGATTAAGGTAGCCTTTGGTAACGACATTCTCGTTGTCGCTGCAAGACAGCTGCATGAAGGGCTTATGCATCGTCATGCCGTTATGGTCGCCGAACAGGCCGCCGTCGATATTGATGCCGCAGGTATATTCAGGATCTGTGAGGCACGCCTTATACGCCACTGCGCCGCCCTGCGAATGGCCTGAGATGCCGATGCCGTTTGTAAGATCAATGATCTGTGCAAATTCTTTTTTCGCATACTCAACGGCAAATTCCGTATCGGTTATCCATTCATCGACACGTGACCCTA
>JAEFBA010000041.1 GCA_016292145.1 Saccharofermentans sp. | reverse complement strand
TGATCCTCAGAAAATAGCCGTCAAAAAACACCCATTCTGCATAGCCGATAAGCATGCAGAAGAATGCGCCGATTAATGCCGGTTTGCTGAACTGTCCTGCCAGTTTTATGGCATAGACATCATTCTTGAGCGTCTGCCATAGAGACAGTCTCTCCTTCTTGTTTTTCCCCATATATTAAATTATCCCCCAAAAGAAACATGCCACGTATTATATATTAAGTCTTTAACTTTCTTCAATGTAATTTTTGGGGTATCACATGATGACAGGGGTTTATTTTTTCACATGGAGTTCTTATCGTAAGTCGGCTGTTCGTATAACGTCTTTCCTAACAGCGTTATTGCCTGCTTCGGACAGTAGTTTACGCATCTGTAGCACATTGTGCATTGGCTATTAGCTGCCGCTTTGCCATCTGCTATTTTAATATTCTGCGTCGGACAATTTTTCGCGCATATGCCACATCCGATGCACTTAGATGGATCGATCCTGACCTTATCGGTATAACCTGTCGTCTTATTGTAGAACCAGAGTCTCTGCCCGAATAAGCCTGCGAGGTGTGCTGCAAAAGACAGACCTTCTTTTGGATAGCGACCTTCCCTTATCTGCTTTGCTGCTTCGATAATGCGTTTATCTGCTTTATCTATTATCGCCTTATTCTGTTCTTTAGACTTCTTAAGAGCCTTGCAGTCACCTATGGAATCCGGCATTACGATCTGAAGGCCGCCGGTGATCTCTGCGCCGTACTTCTTAAGAAGCCTTGCTGCGCACCCTGTACCGTCACCTGCAAAAAGGCCCATGGTCGTAATGAGGAAGATCTTCTTCCCTTTCCAGGATGATCCGTGGCTGTTAATGAAGTCTCTTACAAGATATGGAATGTTCGAAAACATCGTCGGATAAGCAATTAAGATCTCATCTCCCTCCAATGCTTTCATTGCATCTTCTGACTCAATAGGCGCACATATTCCGGTATTGCCCAGTTCGTTTAAGAGCAGCGTTACCACATGCTTCGTGTTGCCTGATCCGCTTAAATAGATCGCATTCATAAAGCACCCTCCAAAAGCATCTTAAATGCTTTCTTCAGATACTCGTCCTTACTCATGTTGAATCTGAGCTTAAGGTATTCTTCCTTATCGTTAGCCATCGAGATTATCCCTGATATCGATGACCACATCATGATGACCGCAGGATAGATATCAATGTCTTTCCTGACAACGCCCTCTTCTATACCACTCCTGATGAATCTTGCGATCTCCTCGTTCGTCTGCTCGCCGATATCGTAGATCTTCTTATAAAGCTCCTGCTCCATATCGACAGAGATCTTGCCGAGCGTACTCTTGCAGAACAGCGGATGCTTCTCAAACTTATCAGCGATGTCAAAACAAAGCCGGTAATATCTGTCCTCAAAGCTGCCTTCGCCGTCAGCTGCTTTCTTTGCATCCTCCAAGAGCAGTTCCATATACTTGCAGACGATCGAATCCCAGATGATCTGCTTACTCTTGAAGTAGACATAAACCGTGGATTTGCTGATCCCGGTATCGAAGGCTATTTCATCCATTGAAACGGCATCGAAGCCTTTTTGCTCGAAAAGTTCTTCTGCGGCCTCCAAAACAGAAGCTGTGTGGATCTCTTTTAATCTCTCTTTGCGCTTCTGGCTCATAAAAAGCACCTCCCTAAATCCCTATAATCGAACTATCAGTACATTTATTGTACTGTGAGTACGATTATCGTACTACCAGTTCGATTATATGTCAAGAATACCCCATACCAAGGATTCAGGATTTATAAAATCAATGGATTTCAGGGATTGCGAGAATCCTGTCTAATGCTTCATTTACAATACTTCTCGGGCATGCGACATTCATACGGATGAACTGCCCGGCCTTATTCGAGAAGAATGTGCCCTCGGAGAATTTGATATGCGCATTATCAAGAAAGAATTTCGAAGGATCTTCCATACCAAGCGCAGATGCATCTATCCACATAAGGTATGTTCCTTCGATATCGGTAACCTTGAGCTTCGTGCCTGCAAGGCGGCTTTTCACGAGTTCAATATTGCCTTCAAGATATGAGATAAGCTCATCCATCCACTTATCGCCGTAAGTATAAGCGGCTCTGGTCGCGACAAGCCCCATGATGTTCAGTCCGTATGCGCCTGTCGTAAGAGAGTACCTGTCAACCGCCCTGCGCATTGAATCGTCTGCGATGACGATATTCGCAGCCTGAATGCCTGCGATATTAAAGGACTTGGTAGCTGAAGTGCATGCGACAGTGATCTTCTTTATCTCTTCAGACAAGGAAGCGAATGGTATATGCTTGTGTCCGCTGTAAACAAAATCAGCGTGGATCTCATCACAGACGATCACCATGTGATTCTTAAGACAGATATCGCCGACTTTTAAGAGTTCTTCCCTGGTCCACACACGGCCTGCAGGATTATGCGGATTGCAGAAGATCAGCATCTTCACGTCGTTCTCACGGACCTTTTTCTCAAAGTCATCAAAGTCGATCTCATAATGCGAGTCGTTCATGACAAGATCCGATACGACAAGGTTCCTGCAGCTCCCCTTTACAGCTCTTCCGATAGGACCGTAAAGCGGTTCGAAGATGAGGATACTGTCACCCTCTTTTGTAAGTGCCATGATGGAATCGTAGATGCCGAGAACAACGCCGGGAAGCTTTAATACAGTTTTAGGATCAACGTCCCATCCGTATCTTCTCTTATACCAGCCGGTGAGAGCTTTATCGTAAGATTCATCTGCTTCCGGATATCCGAAGACACCTATTTGGGCCTGCTCGGACAGAGCCTCGATAACCTCATCAGGACACTTAAAATCCATGTCCGCAACCCACATTGGAATAAGATCATCGATCCCTTCGATCTTCGCATGCTTAATATCTTCCGGTGTATTTCTGTTTACTATCTCATCAAAATTGATCATATGTGTTCTCCTATTCTCTAAAGCAATTAATTAATTCGAACGAATGAGTTATTTGCCGCAGGCAAATACTGTTTGAAATTCGTGAATTAATTAATTGCAACTCAAATACTGTTTGAAGTGAGGGGATTATATAATTGCGCCTCAAATTACTGTCTGAAGTACAGGAGATATTTTTAATAACCTGCTAAGAACGCCTTCGTCCTATCCTGCTGAGGATTTGTAACGAGATCGTATGCGGGGCCTTCTTCGACGATGACGCCGCCGTCCATAAATACGATGCGGTCTGCAACATCTCTTGCAAAGCTCATCTCGTGAGTTACGATGACCATCGTCATCTTCTCCTGCGCAAGTTCCTTGATGACTGTAAGGACGCCTTTGGTAAGCTCAGGATCCAATGCGGATGTAGGCTCATCAAAGAAGATGATCTCAGGGCTTGTAGCGAGCGCTCTTGCGATCGATACTCTCTGCTGCTGGCCGCCTGAAAGATTGCAGGGATATTCGTCAGCTTTGGCTTCAAGATCCATCTTCTTAAGGAGTCCGTCGCAGATGGCGTCAGCTTCAGCCTTGCTCTTCTTGTGAACGTGGATCAGGGCTTCGGTGATATTTCTTCTGACAGAAAAATGCGGGAAAAGATTGAAATTCTGGAAGACGAGACCGAACTTGGATCTGATCTCTTTTTCGAGCTTCTTGTCGCAATATACAGAGCGGCCGTCGACATCGTCACAGAGGACGTCGCCGCCTATGACGATCTTTCCGGCATCAACCTTTTCGAGTGTTGTGGCGCATCTTAAAAGCGTAGATTTGCCGCCGCCGGAAGGTCCGATCACAGCAACTACTTCGCCGCGTCTGACCTGCATGTTGATGCCCTGCAGGACTTCGAGCTTGTCGAAGGACTTGTGGATGTCTTTTATCTCAAGAACGATGTCGTTATCAACGTCAGACATTAAGATACCTCGCTTAAGAATAGTAAGACATGGATTTCTCCACGCGGTTTAAGATGAATTCGATAAGGAGATTCATCAGATAGTAGAACAGGCCGGCAACGATAAACGGCATAACGGATACCTGCTTCGATGCGGCAGCAGATGCCCTGGTAAACATTTCCGCTACGGAGAGGACCTGCGCGAGCGATGTGTCCTTAACGAGTGTAATGATCTCATTTGATACTGAGGGCAGGACCCTCTTTATGACCTGAGGCAGAATGATCTTGAAATATGTCTGTGACTTCGAGAAGCCGAGCACGGTTGCGGCTTCATACTGGCCCTTTGACATGGACTGGATGCCGCCTCTGAAGATCTCTGCAAAGTATGCTGCGTAATTAAGTGAGAATGCGATGATGGTCGCAATGAATCTGTAGTCATTTCCAAGGCTCACTCTGAACACGTAATATGGTCCGAAATAGACCAGAAGGAGCTGAAGCATAAGAGGCGTGCCTCTTAATACCGATATGTAGAGCCTGCAGATTAGAGAAACAACAGTGATCTTGGACATTCTTCCTTTGCAGATGAGAAGTCCCAACGGGATCGAGAAGAGCAGAGTCAGGCCAAAGATCGCAAGCGTAAAGCTGAAGCCCTGCGTAAGCTGGCTCAATGTCGATATCAGTGTTCTTATTACCTGATTCGTTTCTTCCATAAGTTTCCTCTGCTCAAGAAATAAAAAGCCCGTAAACAGATTGATATCAAGAGCTTTCAAACAAGAGTAATTGTATCATAACAGCCGGTTTAATTTGATGACAAAAAAGATGTGTAAAAATTAATTTATAATATATAATAAATCAGTGAACAGCCGGAAAGTGTTCAAGGGGAAGTAGAAATTTGCATGGGAAACAAAGAAGACATCAATAATAACGGATTTAAGCCTCTTTCGGAATACCGCAATGCGTTAATGGGCATTGCTGCATTATCGATCTATTTTTTCCATGCCTGGATCCCTATAACACTTGAACCTCAGGAAAGCAGCGTAATCTGTTTAAGCTTTCTGGAACGTTTCTTAAAAGAGAACGGTTTTCTTGGCGTTGATATTTTTTTCTTTCTTTCCGGAATAGGTCTTACCTTCGCAGTTGAAAAGGTATCACTTCCAAGGTTCTACTACCGACGTATAAGGCGCATTATTCTTCCGTTTGTAACTGTCGGTATAATCCGAGGGATCGTACAGAACTGGGGATGGTCCTTAATTATCAGAAACATAACAGGCTTCAACTTCTTTACCAAAGACGTTAATGCGTTCCTGTGGTTCGTTCCTGCTATCCTAACGTTCTACCTGTTCTTCCCTGCCTACTATAAATTATTCACAAAGGTCCAAAACAAGATACTGTTTACTGCCGGCGTCATCATGATCTGGCTGCTAGTCTCTACAATAATTAAAGATACCGCGCGCGGAGATCTGTTCGGATTTACAAACAGGATACCTGTATTCGTTATCGGCATTCTGACCGGATATCTGATCAAGAATGGCAAGAATGCAACATTTACGATCCACACATACATATTGTTATTCATTATGCTGTTTACGGGTTATTACCTCGCATATCTGACTGAATACGAGGATTATTATCTGATAGTTCCTATAAGTAACTGTTTTCTTCCCACTTTGCTCATATCGATAAGCTTTTCCCTGCTTATTTCCAATCTATTCAAGGTGCTCGAACAACGCATACCGAAGTTTACGAAGATCTTATTAAAGGTTCTTGGGTTCTTTGGTATGATCTCACTTGAATTTTATTGTATACAATCGTGGTTCATTGACATCATACAGCTTCTTATCGAAGACGGTTGGTCCAAACATTTGATTAATCTTATGCTATTCCTTATCATAACGGCATTCTCATGGGTCGTTTATGTACTATTTAAAAACTTCTGGGACTTTATCGAACGTATAGCCAAAAAACGGAAACCAAAGCAGAGTATAAAGGAACAATAATAAAGGATATTCAGAATCTAGGACTTACACTTTTTGGGAAAACTTAACTTATGGACAATAACAACGACATCAATAATATCGGATTTAAGCTTGTCATGAAGTACCGCAATGTCATTTTTGGCCTTGCGACTATTTGGATATTTGTATTCCATACCTGGATCCCCGTCTTCAACAATCCTACAAACTCATTCACGCTGGTCATTCATTACATTGAGGAATACATAAGAAAGATCGGTTATTGCGGCGTTGATATATTCCTGCTCCTTTCCGGAATGGGATTGACTTACGCTATCAAGAAGGGCTCATTAGGAAGGTTCTACTACAGACGAATCCGCAGGGTATTCCTCCCATATCTTGCTGCAGGTCTCATATGCTGGCCCATAAATCACTGGTCAATTTGGGAGTTCTTGGGAAATGTCTCAGGCTATACTTTCTTCACAAAGCATATACATACCTTCGGCTGGTTCGTTCCCGCGATCGTCACACTTTACCTGTTCTTCCCGCTTTACTATAAGTTCTTCAGCAAAGTTAAGAGCAAGTTCCTTTTCACTGTGCTTTCACTGACACTATGGTTCCTGTTATCCATCCTGCTTTGCGACCACATAAGATTTGACCTCTACGGATTTACCAACAGGATACCGGTATTCATTATCGGAATATATTTTGGAGAGGTATCACAGAGACCGGAAGAGATCAAATTCACAAAAAAGCATTATCTGGCTTTGATCGCGCTCCTGGCAGCAGGTCTGTTCCTTGCGTACATGTACAATTTCAGGGACTTTGAGATAATAATCCCGGGCGGCAAGGCATTACTGCCTAATATCCTCCTTTCCGTAAGCTTATCTTTCCTTACCGCCAAGCTGATGGAGATATTTGACCGCCGGACGCCCCGCCTCGGAAAAGTCCTGAATGCTCTGGCAAGCTTTTGGGGGAATATGTCTCTTGAAATGTACTGCGCCTACATATGCTTCCTTGTTCCCTTCTTCGGGATCTTCGTCAATGTTCTTGCAGAGATCACCGTCGCAAGGCTTCCGATAAATCTTGTTATCTTCTCCATCACTTCCGGCATCTCCTGGATCGAGTGCCTGCTCTTTAAATATTTCTGGGAGCTTGTAGAACTTCCCGGGAAGCGCAAAAAGGTCGATAATATCAGGAATGAGCAACAAAGCGTCACATAATGAGATAGACAGCCGCAACGGCTTTTTGCTGGTCTCCAAATACCGTAATGCGATCATGGGCATTGCGGCTTTATGGATCCTGGCTTTTCATGCCTGGATACCGGTAACGCCTGCTCCGACACCGGAGCATTTCAATGTTTTGGGTTTTCTCGAACGCTATATCAAGATCATAGGATATTGCGGAGTTGATATATTCCTTCTGCTGTCCGGCATCGGCCTGACGTTCGCCATAAAGAAGGGTTCTATCCTCAGATTCTATTACAGGCGCCTGCGCAGGATAATCCTGCCTTTCCTGGTGGTGTCCGTATTCCTCTGGCGCGTATTCGGCTGGAGCACTCTTGAATTCATAAAGCACATCAGCGGATATAATTTCTATTTTGTAAAAGCCGACGGCACCATGTGGTTTGTTTTCGCGATCGTTGCACTTTACCTGTTCTTCCCTCTTTACTACAAGCTCTTCAGCAAAGCTTCGAACAAGCTCCTTTTCACCGGCATAGCGATCGCCATATGGCTCGTTATTTCGCTTATCCTTCAGAACATCATGCGGACAGATCTTTACGGGTTCACTAACAGGATCCCTGTGTTTATCATCGGCATTCTGTTCGGATATATTACTCAAAACAAAAAGGATATCGTATTCAAGGCATGGACCTATATCTTACTGGTCATTATCCTGGTTACAGGTCTTTATCTGTCATATCTGACAACATTGCAGAATTTTTATCTGATACTGCCTGTCGGAAACTGCTTCCTGCCAAATCTCCTGATCGCCGTAAGCCTTCCTTTCCTGATCGCGAAAATACTGGATCTTGCTGAACGTCGTCTTTCATTATTCGGCAAAGTGCTTGTTACAGTTATCAGCTTCTTCGGAACATTTACTCTGGAGTCATACTGCATCCAGGAATGGTTCATAAAGATCATTCCCGACCTTATGAATGACGGCATTTCGATACATCTGATCAATCTCGGAATGTTCTTTGTGATCAACGCAACAGCGTGGGTCGCAAGCGTACTCTTCAAGTATTTTTGGGAACTTGTTGAGATTCCGTTCAAAAAACATAAAACAGTTGAATGAGGCACCCTTTTTGAAGTATCATTCAATAAACCCGGTTACTGATTTATTAAGAAGAATGATTAAAAAATAAAAGATCATTAATCTTTTCCGTAATGGGGTCAAGGAACCATATGAAGTCTGAGAAATTGAAACAGCACCTTACAAAAGACAATAGTGTCAACATAATTCTTTCTGTCCTGATAGTCGGATTGATGTTTGCCATGCTTTATCTGGCACCGTTAAGATCGGATGACTGGGCATGGGGAAGCTCGGTCGGATTAGAGCGCCTCAAGACACTTTTTGCAGATTATAACGGCAGATTCTTCTCAAATATCCTGACAGCCATTCTTCTTCACATACCGGCAGTATTACGTGTTGTTATTGAGCTTGCAGTTATTGGCGGTGTCGGGTTTTATCTGTACAGAATAGTCAGGAACACGTATCTTTTCTATTTTTCCCTGATACTTCTGATCCTCATACCTGCAGAGATGTTCAACCAGACAGTCACCTGGGTATCCGGATTCACGAATTATGTCGTTGCCGTCTTATCGGTTCTTTTCTTATATTATCTGTGTATTAATCATATCCTCGAGAACAAGCATCTGTCGGTACCCGCAGCCGGCATAATATGCCTGATCATCGTTTTATCACAAGGCATTTTGGAAACAGCAACAATTTATATTTTCTTCTTGTTATTGGTCACATTGATCTTTTTCTATGACCGTTATAAGAAGATATCGATCCCCTGTGCAGTATTCTTAATATTCTCGATCCTTGGCGCGGCACTGATGTCCAGCAACGGCGCATATATGAATATCATCAACGGTGAGGATTACCGTGAGATCCATATAACAGGCGGTTTGTCTTCCATTCTGTCTTATGCCTGGGATATGTTCGTAACAAATATCGTTGTAAAGTGGATGACTTACGGGTATATGGCAGTAATTACATCTTTTGCCATGATCCCCTTCAGCCTGTTTGTGACCAAAAAGTTCAGAAAAGTAAATGCAGTAATAAGCACATTATTCTTTGCTTTATTCCTGTATTGTCTCATCGAAAAGACGTGGCTTGATGCGCGCCGCACCGGCCGTACGGTATTTGCCGTTTTATCAATACTGTTCTGCATCTATATAATCTTTTTGATCCTGAATTCGAAAATAAGCAGAAAGGAAAAGCAAAACGGTTTTATCTGCGCATTTTCCCAGATAGTATTGGTAGGCCCTCTGGTATTGGTCTACCCTGCACCGGAAAGATGCTTCCTGCAGCCATATTTTCACTGGGTGCTTCTTATCTGCTTCCTGATCACTCACACTGTAAGAAACGCTGAGATCATGTCATTTACAGATAAAATCAAGACTAAATTCAGTGTTTCCGACATGGGGTTGCTGACACGCATTCTTATCACAGCTGTTCTTATCCTTTCTATTGCCGGCCAGTCAATTGCATATAAAACATACAGACTCAGAGACGAAGCAATAGCCAAAGGAATTGAATCAGGCAGCGCCGAGATCGTTATACCTGAAGTACCGGGTTATATCCAGTATTGCATTGGCGCCAATGTTTTCGAGTTCGACGAATATTGGATGGAAAACTACAAGAGGTATTACGGCATTCCTGATGATGTGAAAGTTACTTTCATCGATTACTACGAATACGTTGAGAGATACACTTAAATCTCACGCACAGCACACTATAAAAGGGCTGCCTCGTTGCGAGACAGCCCTCTTGTTTTTAAGTTGTTTTAAGGATTATTTACCGAGGATGGTAACGTCCTTGCCGAACCACTTCTCGGAGATCTTAGCCATTGTGCCGTCAGCTGCCATCTCATCCATGACCTTCTGCACTTCATCACAGAGTGCTGTATTTCCCTTAAGGAAACCTACGCCGTACTCTTCTGAAGCAACAGCCTCATCAAGAACTGTGAAAGCCTTGCCGGATGTCTGGATCTCATAACGTGCAACGATCTCGTCCATGACGATAGCATCAACAGAACCCATCTCAAGTTCCATCATTGCATTGAGATAGGAATCCATCTCAACGAGCTTGCCGAAGGAATCCTTAAGAGCCTTGTTGTCGTCAAGAGCTGCAAGTCCGGATGAATCCTTCTGAACAGCTACTGTCTTGCCTGCAAGGTCAGCAAATGAAGAAATGCCCGAATCATTCTTAACAACTACTACCTGAGCATTGGACATGTAAGGCTTGGACCATGTGTAACCGTCTTCTCTTCCGCTGATCGTAAAGCCGTTCCAGATGCAGTCGATGTTGCCTGACTTAAGCTCCTGATCCTTTGCGTCCCAGTTGATAGGCTGAGCAACGAATTCCTTGTCCATACGCTTTGCAGCTTCCTTGGCAAGATCCAGGTCAAATCCGACATAAGAACCGTCATCAGCGACGAAGCCCATAGGCGGGAATTCCTGGTCAAAGCCTACGACGAACTTCTTGCTTTCCTTCTTGCCGCATCCTGCGAAAGCCAGTGCCAATGTAGCAACAGCCATAACTGAAGCTACAATCTTCTTAATAACCATAATTTCACTTTTCCTCCAATGGTTAATTTGTCTTATTTGGTGCCGAAAATACGGTCACCCGCATCTCCCAGACCAGGGAGAATATACGCGTTCTCATTGAGCTCTCTGTCAACGTTACCTACATAGATATCGATGTCAGGATGAGCTTTTGCAAGTCTCTCGATTCCCACGGGAGCTGCGATGATGCACATGAACTTGATGTTCTTGCCGCCGTGAGCCTTGATCGAATTGATGGCATCAACTGCCGAACCGCCTGTTGCGAGCATAGGGTCAACAACGACGATCAAGCGCTGGTCAATAGGATCAGGAAGCTTGCAGTAATAGTCGTGAGGCTCATGTGTCTCAGGATCTCTGTAAAGTCCGATATGGCCGACCTTAGCAAGAGGTGTAAGAGCCTGGACGCCCGGAACCATTCCGAGACCTGCACGAAGGATAGGAACGATAGCAAGTTTCTTTCCGTCGATCATGGGCGTCATCGTCTTCTCAAGAGGTGTCTGAACTTCAACATCCTTCAAAGGAAGATCCCTCAAAGCTTCATAGCCTTCGAGAGTAGCGATCTCTTCTACGAGATGTCTGAACTCATAAGTGCCTGTCTCAACCTTTCTCAAAAGTGAGATCTTGTGCTTGATGAGCGGATGCTCCATAACCTGAACGTTCTTAAAATCTTTATACTGCATATTCCGTCCCCCTTTCTGATTTAAAAGTTGATGTTATTTCTTATCTGTTTCGGAAGAATCAGCAACAAGCTTACCGTTGTTGACGATGAGGTTTGTTACGATACCGAAGATAAGTGCTACTGCCAGAGCTGTAAATGTAATGAGAGGACCACCTGTCAGATTGTTGTGACCGATCTGAAGTGTAAGTCCGCCGATACCTGTAACGAGGATACCTGAAACGATAAACAGGTTCTTACTGTTGTTAAGGTCAACCTTACGGAGCATCTGGAGACCGGATACGGCGATAAATCCATAGAGCGCAACACAGGCACCACCCATAACACACTTAGGGATGGAGTTGATCAAAGCAACAAAAGGTGTGAAGAATGACAGGATCATACATCCTAATGAAGCAACCATGATAGTAATGACAGAAGCATTTCCTGTGATGGCAACGCAGCCTATTGACTCACCGTATGTAGTATTTGCGGCACCGCCGAAGATCGAACCTACGATAGATCCGATACCGTCACCTAAGAGAGTGTTATCAAGACCCGGATCTTTAATGAGGTCCTTATTGATAATATTGCCAAGGTTCTTGTGGTCAGCTACATGCTGAGCGAGTTCAACAATACCGATAGGAACATAGATTCCGATAATTGAAATGATATCTGTACCGGAAAGTGTCTGCCATCCCTTCTCCTGGATAGCTTTCAGGAAGAAGAAGTCAGGCATCTTAACGATGGAAGAAACTGTGAAGGGAGCAAATGCAGCCTTGAAAGGTTCAAAGCTCAGGATCTGAAGCGCTTCGAAGTTTGTAGCCATTCCGATGAGAGTAAGGATCAATGCAAATACATAACCTACACCGATACCTACAATAAAAGGAATCAGCTTGATGTTTTCTGAACCCTTAACTGATGCGATAACAATTGCAAAGAACGTAACTGCACCGACAAGGATCGTAACAAGGCTGTATGTTTCGCCGCCGTTGTTAGCCATCCAGTCAGTAGCTGTTCCTGACAGAGAAAGACCGATGAGAGCAACGATTGGTCCGATGATTACGGCAGGCATGAGTTTGTTAACCCAGCCGGAACCGACGGCTTTAATGATGACACCGATAACGACATAAACAAGACCGGCAAATAATACACCGAGGATAATACCGATGTATCCGAAATTAAGTGCGATTGACGAAGCATAAGCACCAAGGAATGTAAAAGAGCTTCCGAGGAAAACCGGACTCTTCTTCTTCGTAAAGAAAATGTACACCAAAGTACCAATACCCGCACCGAACAAAGCGGCTGAAGGATCTGCCTTAAGTCCGTACGTTGTAACGAGCATAGGCACGAGAAGCGTAGCAGCCATGATTGCGATCATCTGCTGGAACGCGAAAACGATAGTCTTACTGAATTTCGGCTTATCGCTTACATCATAAACAAGTTTCATTGTAGCCCTCCTGAATACTTATTGTGGTTTATAACTAACGGTACCGCAGATCCTGTCACCTGCGTCACCGGCAGCATCGATGATGTAGCCCTTCTCATTCAAGGGGTAAGTTGAATGATATGCAGCATAGATAGGCACTTCCGGATGACGGGAATGAACGAATTCGATTCCCTGGTCGCACGAGAAGATGCACATAAACTTGATCCTCTTACAGCCTGCTTCCTTAAGGAGCTTAATTGTCGCTTCGGCACTTACGCCCGTAGCAAAAGCAGGATCCACAATGATGACTTCCCCCTCAGTAACGTCAACAGGAAGCTTGAAATAATACTGGACCGGCTGCAAAGTCTCCTCATCTCTGTAAAGACCTACATGACCTACCTTTGCAGTAGGAAGAAGACTTCTTAAGCCGTCAACCATGCCGAGACCTGCTCTTAAGATCGGAACGATCGTAAAGTCCTCGGCAATGACAGGAGATTCAAATTTAGAAAGAGGTGCCTGTATCTCTACCATCTTGGTTGGCAGATCCTTAAGCACCTCATATCCCATTAATGTTGTAATTTCGCTGACGATTTCGCAGAATTCCTTTGAACCGGTATTAACGTCACATAGATGAGTGACTTTGTGTCTGATCAAAGGGTGATCGAAAACAGTTACATTCTCCATGTACTTACTGTCCATAATTTCCACCTTCATAAAAGAATTGCCAAACTCACATTGGGAAAATTATAATAAAAAAACCAAGTTTAATAAATAGCCAATGTAACATATTTGTAATTAAATTTTTGAGGAGACCGAAATGTCTAAAATTCTTGTCAGTGCTTGTCTTTTAGGAATCGAGTGCAGATATAAGGGCGATGCCTGCCCCTGTCAGAAAGTAATCGATCTTTCCAAAGATCATACGGTAATTCCCGTCTGCCCTGAGCAGGCCGGCGGTCTTCCCACTCCCCGCACACCGTCAGAAAGAGTCGGAGACAAAGTAATGATGAGAGACGGCACCGATGTAACGGCCGAATACAAGAAAGGAGCCGAGACAGCCCTCTACCTGGCAAAGCTCATGAATGCCGATTTTGCTATCCTTAAAGCCAACAGCCCGTCGTGCGGCAAGGGCACGATCTATGACGGCACCTTCTCAGGCGGCAAATGCGCCGGCAACGGTGTTACTGCTGAAATGCTGATAGAAAACGGTATTCCGGTCTATACCGAAGATGAGGTCGACCAGATCCCCTTATCTTAAAAAAACCGATATCGGATACAAACAGATCAAAGGATCGCCAATAATGCGATTCCCGCGACCTCAAGCACAACGACCACACCAAGAAGCAGGACATACATCTTGAGCCTTCCATTGTCGAGGACAGGAGCCGCTTTCTTCTCGCGCTTCTCGACTGTCTCAACGCCGCTGAATGCATCGGCAATATATTCTGATGAAGCCGCCTTATCTTCTTCAGCGATATAGATCTCAGGTTCGGGTTCCGGGACCGTGACAACGGGCTTTCTGATCTTCTGCCTTACTTCCGTGGTATCCAGCTCAGGAACAAAGATCTTGCTCTCCGGCTTGGGAGCGCCTGTCCTGACGCCTACAACCTTAGGTTTAACTTCACCGTACAGCAATGCCGTGTCCTCGAAAGGATCCATTGCATTTGCTGACTCACCGGTAAATTCAGGCGTATCGGAATCTTTGTAAAAGCCCTTACGGCTGTCATCGTAATGGATGTTTACGTCCACCCTGCTGCGTCTGTCCATAGGAACATGCCGGTCGGGATCAAGTCTTCCCGGCCGCTCGTAAATCGGCAGCTGACTGGTGCTCTTATTCAAAGATATATTGTTTTGTTCTTCACCCATCTTTGCAGATTATACCATACGATTGATATCATTATGCTCGCAAAGGTCCTCCGCGCGTGCAGAGCCCGCTTGTGCGGAAATGCTCGCACAATTGATATCAATCTGTTCCTTTGACAAAACCGTCATCGTCCAGTATCAGGAGCTGCTGGCGGATGCAGTAATCCACGGCTCTCTTTCCGAGCTTGTAATTATCCGAATCAACCGGAGCTCTCGATAATCCCATGGCCTTCGCTGTCTCGACAATAAGGCTCTCATAAGGCATTCCATACTGTGATACCGCAAGATACCTTGAAGCGCATGCTGCTTCCTGAACAGGAATGTCGCAAGCTTTTCTGGGCTTCTCACCTTCTGCCGGGACGCGGTAATTATCCATTACCTTGCCAATTTCAGTGCCATCCTTCCACAGGAAGATTACTTCGTCATCTTCCTCCGACGCAAGATCAAGCTTCTGTGCCGTATACCGGATCTTAGCGCTCTTCTCGATGCTCTTGATAAGATATGAGCAACGTTCGCGGAGCTTGGGCGTCATCTTTGCGATGCCTGCCTTTGCGATCAGTTCTTTCGCGAGCACGTCAGAACTTAACGGAGATTCCTGATCAACGATCGAGACAACGCAGTCCTGAAGACGCGGCGTATTTCTCGGATCGCAGAATTCAGCGGACGTCATCGCGTTCAGCGTGATACCGGAAGCCTTATACACAAGTTCCGGAGAGCCGTCTGACCTTATGTCGTCAGTTTTTTTTTGAGCCTGATCTTCCGATCCGTCTGTTTCTTCTTCAGGCGTTACTCCGTAGATCGTAACCGGAGGATCAGATCTTCCTTCCTCCTCAGGTTCAGAGAATTCAGCTTCAACAGACTCTTCTGTTCCTTCAGAAGGCGCATCGGTTGGAGCCTCTTCTGCAGGAGCCTCGTCCTTTTTCTTTGACTCTTCAATTATCGCTACGAGCTTTTCGAAAACGCTGTCAGGATTCTCCCACCATTCAAGTGACCATATTCTTACGATATTCCAGCCGAAGCCCTTGAGCATTGAGAGCTGTGATACTTCTCTTGAAGTGGTCGTTCCGGAAGCGGCATATACAGGGCCGTCTAAGAGGATGCCGAGGCAGTATGTGCCGTCCTTCTCAGGAGATACTACGCCGATATCGATCTTAAACCCGGACTTGCCTACACCCTTGTCTGTGTCGTAGCCGATTGCCTTGAACCTTGCGCAGATATCATCAGCAATACCCGTGAAGGATGCATTGCGGTCGATAAGAGGCGTGCCGGAGCTGTCTGACGAACTGCCCGTGGAAGCGATATCCTGATCCCAGACTGTGCTTCCTGATGCGTACTGGAGGAACCTCTTAAACGCCTTAACACCTTCGGACGCCGTATCATTGATACGGATCTCTTCAGGCGAGATAGACGAGAATACTTTCATCTCGATCCTTGATCTCGTAACGGCAACATTGAGTCTTCTCCATCCGCCGTCTCTGTTCAAAGGACCGAAGTTCATTATGAACTTGCCTGTCTCATCCTTGCCGTAACCGATCGAGAACAGGATAACGTCACGTTCATCACCCTGAACATTCTCCAGGTTCTTAACGAATATCGGCTCTTCACTGCCGAATGCCCATTTCTCAAGAACGGGATCCTTGCTTGCGGCTTCGTCCAAAAGGTCTTCGATAAGCGACTGCTGCTGGATATTGAAAGTAACGACACCGACGCTGTACTTGGACAATACGGGATCGTGTGCTCTCATTACTATCTCATCTATTACAGCCTGTGCTTCGACCTTGTTAGTTCTGGTCTTGCCGGAATCGAAAGAACCTCCGCAGTCGACCATCGTAACCTTCGACATCCTGTCATCAGGCGACGGGAATGTATAGAGCCTTCCGTCGTAGAATGCCTTGTTGGAGAATGTGATAAGGCTCTCGTGACGGCTTCTGTAGTGCCATGCGAGGAACATCTGAGGCATTGAGATAGCGAGGCAGTCGTCAAGGATGCTCTCCAAGTCATCTGTCTCGAAATCATCATCGCCGTCATCGACCTGCTCCATGAAGAATGACGTAGGCGGCATCTGCTTAGGGTCGCCTACGATAACGGCTTCCTTACCTCTTGCGATAACGCCTATAGCCTTGCATGTGGGGAGCTGTGATGCCTCGTCGAATACAACTATGTCGAACATTCCGCACTTATCGGGATCCAGGAACTGCGCACAGGACAGAGGGCTCATGAGCACACACGGACAGAGCTTTAAGATGAGCTCGCCGATCTGAGTAAAGAGCGTTCTTATCGATACGCCTCTTCCGCCTGCCTTGATCGCATGCTGCAGGATTCCCAGAGCTGAAGATACATTTGCATCCTTGCTCAAGTCAGGAAGGTTCCTTGCGATCTTTAAGTAGATCTCCTGTCTCGTGAGCTTCTCGAAATCGTCGTTTACCTTTGAAAGTTCATTTATCTTCTGCTCGAAAACAAGACCCGAGAATGTTCTCAATACTTCAGAGTTGTCGATGATCATGGTTATGAGCAGCGCGCTGTAGCCCTTTCTGAAAGAGCCCGTGATCTCATCACCGGTGATCATGCCGTTGCCGTAACCCGTAACGATGTTGGAGATCTTATACTGGCTGCACTTGGACGCCATGAGGTTAAACTGCATTCTGTCTCTTAAGTAATCGCTGTCAGATTTAAGAGTCTCAGCCATCTGCTTCTTAGTCTCGAGCATAGCTGCTGCAGGCTCAAATGCGCCGTACTCAAGTCCGTAAACTGCATTGAGTTCATCGTAAGCAGCCTTATAAGCGCCGGACTTGGTATTAAAAGCATTTGCAGCATCTGTAACAAGGACGTCGCCGCTGCCGATGAGTTTTCGAAGTGATCCGGTAGGATCGAAAGGCGCAAACTCCGTAAATACTGCGTGTGCATTCTCGTTGATCGATTCGAAATAAGCGATGTCAAAGCCCGGGAAAGCAGCACCCGGATTATAGAGCTCACCAAGATAACCTCTTGCGAGCGTTATATAGTTCATTGCATTCTGAACTGAATTCCTGTAATCGGAAAGGAGCTTGAAATCCTGCTCTAAGACCTCTTTGCGGTTGCCCTTGATGTCGTAAGCCTTGACCTTCTTATATACCGCATTCTCAGCCATGCCGCGCAAAAGAGCATTCTTAGCCTTGGCTGTAACGATCTCACTAAGAAGCGCCGCGCCGTCAAGATCAAGGAATCCCGGCTGGTATACAGACAGGATCGCATCACGTTTTGCGATAGCATCCTTGCAGCTTACGATAGTGTCTCTTAATGTCAGATAAGCGCTGTCAGTATCGTCGCAGCAGATCATGCCCTTAGGAAGATTGAGTCCCTTGATCTTTGCGATTAGAGCGCTGCAGGAACTTAATCCCGCGATCCGTCCTATTGTCTTGGGTTCACCGGGAATACGGCAGTTGTTCTGTGCAAGGAGCGCGTCGAATGCATCAACACTTGCAGCGAATTCGTCATACGCCTTGATAAAAGCATCGGCGAGTACAGGCAGCCTGCTCTTGGCATCCTGTGAATAAGCAGATGACTTTACGAACGGGAGCTTGCCGTTAAGGTGTGTTGAAGACGCAACAAGTTCGCCTAAGGAAGTCTCGATATCTTTGACTCTGTCAGTGTTAAGCTCATTTACAAAGCCTTCATCAAAAGCACCGCAGTTCGGAGCATTCTGATTGCTTGCGTAAACGTTGATGAGTTCATAAAGAGACATTCCGCATCCGCGCTTGATGTGGAGCTCTTCAACGTATTTGTCGAGTTCTCTTCTCTTAGCCGCGATATCTTCCAGCGCCTTATTGTAATCGCCGTCGCCCTTTGCCTTAAGGCTTACTTCGCTTGCGATCTTGAGCTGGTCAAGCACATAGCTCTTACGCACTTTGTTCGAATGAAGTTCCAGGCAGAAAGGCGCGATGCCGATCTTCTCAAGACGTTTATACACAACGTCCAATGCTGCCTTTTTCTCGGCCGCGAAAAGAACCTTCTTGCCGTTTGCAAGACAGTTCGCGATTATCGATGTGATGGTCTGTGATTTGCCCGTTCCCGGAGGACCGTGAAGTACAAAGCTCGTGCCTTCACCTGCACGCTTAATCGCGGCGAGCTGTGAAGCATCTGCAACGATCGGAAGATAAACATCTTCTTCCGGAACCTTGCCTGTCGATGAGATGTCTTCATAATCCCATTCGAGTTGTCCGTTGATAAGGCTCTTTACGATCTTGTTCTGGGCAATCTCATCCCTGTGGCTGTGCATGTCATTCCACATGACGAACTGCGAGAACGAGAAAAGGCCGAGCACGCAAGCCTCAACTACTTCCCATGTCTTAAGCGGCTTTACGACTTCCCTGATCTGTTCAAAGATCTTAGTAACATCAACGCCGTTCTCATCCGTAGGAAGCTCTTTGCTGAATGAATCGAAATCGATCTTGAAGTCCTGTCTTAATTTCTCTGAGACGGTAACGTTGAACTGGACGTCCTCATCCCTTCTTCTCATTGTATATTTGATGCCGAACTTCTTAATGAGTTCTACAGGGATCAAAAGGATCGGCGCATAGCACGGTTCCTTCCTGTCTTTCTCATACCACTTCAAAAATCCGCACGCCAGGAACAATGTATTGGCGCCGTTCTCTTCCATCGAAGTCTTGGCACCTCTGTAAAGTGTCTTGATATTCTTATCGAGCACTGCATTCGTCAGCGATGAGACGAGCACGCCCTTCTCATACTGCTTCTCGATGTATTCCCTGAATTCCGTGATATTGGGAAGATCCTCGATCGCATAATCTTTTGCAGGGATCTTCTTGATCTTTTTCTTCTTCGCGGGGGCCTTTGTTGCCGCAGCTTCCGTATTTGCTTCCTGAACAGGCTTATCTTCAGGTGCTTTATCAGCAGGCTCTTCCGGATTATCTTCGGCTTTCGCTGCCTCTTCTGCCGGCTTCTCAGCTTCTTCTGCAGGCTTCTCAGCTTCGACTGCCAAAGCCTCTACGGGAGTCGGCTCAGCATTTTCAGCATTTTCTTCAACGGGCTTTACCGCATCAGGGACTTCATTAGATTCGGGTTCTTCAGAAGTCTCTTCTTCATCCTCTTCCTCATCGCCTCTAGAAATGATCGAGAAGTTCTTCTCCTGCGCTATATAATCTTCGATCTTTGCGCAGTCCGGAACGAACAGCGGAATGCTGGTTCCTTTGATCCTCAGATTAAGAAGTGAATTACGGGTACTTAAGTCAAGGAGTTTGCGCTCCCACAAGTCGAATTTGACGTTGCTTCGTTCAAGATTGAGTTCACCCATAAGTGATTCCTCCGGATGCAGTAATCAAATTTAATTATATATTATTTTGAATGATTTGAATTAAGCCTTTTTCGCAGTTCCTTATAATCAGGAACGATCTCTGCGACTATCGCCCAGAAACGGCTTGAATGATTGGGTTCGATAAAATGCGCGAACTCATGGACCACGACATATCTTATGATCTCCCTGTCCTTCTCGAAAAGCCTGTAGCTGAACTTGAGCTCGCCCCTTTTTGCAAAGCACTCGCCCCAGAAAGATTTATATTCGCCTAACGTGATCTTCTTCGGTGCAGCAACGCCGCGGCGTTCGAAAAGCGGATACATCTCATTGCAAAGATCAACGATAACGCTCCTGATGCAGCGCCTTCTCCACTTCTCGTAGGTCATGTATCTGGTACGGTAATCAGAAGGGGCTTTTACTTCCAACGTGATGACGCCGTCTTGAAGCGCGCATGAATTTTTCGAGCTCTCCAGAACCTTAAGGACGTAAGGTTTGCCGAGTACCGTAAACACTTCACCGTCAACATACTGCCTCGACAGACTCTTTGTTTTCTCGTCATTGATAACGGAATCCAGAGACTTCAGAAGATAGTCCTGTTTGGAGATTATGAAGGCCTCTGCTTCCCTGACCGAAGCGTAGTAAGGGAGCGAACAGTACAAGGTGCCGTCGCGCCTTACGCGGACGTTGATGTTCCTTACTCTCTTGCGTTCGAATTCGACCGTGACTTCACGTGACCCGAGAACGAGTTTACGGACAGAGGCCATAGAGATCCTTTAGTTTGACTTGATCAGCTTATCGAAGTTCTTGCCGTTTACTGCGGTCATCGTGTAACCTAACTCGGCAAGGCGGGATTCGATATGCTCCTGCTCCTTGGGACGCTTGATCTTAAGAGTCGTTGTCTTGATCATGTCCTCTTCGGAGAAGACATAATTGCGGACGATCTTATACTGAGGCATCTTGTGGTTAGCCTCATGCATCTTGTCACTGAGATATGTCTCAATCTGGCTGTCTTCTGCCTCTGTGGGAAGGCCGAGTTCAGCACCGATAACAGCACGGTTTACGAGGAGCTTGGCGCAGATATCGATCGCGTCACGCTCATTGCGGTTGCCCCAGACGAATGCCTCCGAGACACCCTTGATCTCGGTAAGAACAGCTTCGATCTCTTCAGGGAAAGCCTTCTTGCCGTTCGTAAGAACGATCATGGACTTAACACGGCCCGTGATGTGGATGGAACCTGTCTTATCGATAAAGCCCATATCACCTGTATGGAACCATCCGTCAGCATCGATTGCTTCCTTTGTAGCCTCTTCATTCTCGTAATAGCCGAGCATGATGCAGTCAGACTTTGAAAGGATCTCACCGACTGCCTTGGGGCCCTTGCCTTCAGCATCGATAGCAACTGTAATGCCTGCCATAGGACGTCCGACGGAACCGTGGACATTGCATACTTCATTTGTAACGGAGATAACCGGTGAGGTCTCGGTAAGACCGTAACCCATATAGAACTGGAGACCGAAATCCGTGAAAGCATCGATATATCTCTTGTCGATTCCGGCACCGCCGATTACTACCATGCGGAGATTGCCGCCGAGCTTATCGAGGATGTCCTTGAAGACATTGCGTCTTACATCAAGGCCGCACTTCTTGAGGAATCTTGTAACAGGCCTTGCGATGGAAATGATCCTTTCCTTGCCGGAAGCCTTGATACCGTCTTCGATCTTAGCGTAAATGTTCTCGAAAAGGAGCGGAACGGAAATACATACACTAGGCTTCCATTCCTCCATGTTCTTAACGATATATCGGAGACCGTCGCACATGCAGATGCACGCACCGCATGAGAGGATGAAGAAGTCGCACGTATTCTCGAACGTGTGATGCAAAGGAAGGATCGAGAAAGCCCTGTCTCCTCTTCTTACATCAAGCGTCTGGGAGATCGAATAAACGTTGCTCATGATATTCGTGTGTGAGAGCAAAACGCCCTTACTCATCGAAGTAGTACCGGAAGTAAAGAGAATGATCTTAGCCTCAGTGACATCGATCTCCGTATCTTCGAACTTCGTATCTCCCGCTTCCCTTAAGAAATTACCGTCTTTGATAAGGTCGTAAATGTCAACAAAACGCTTGTCATCTTCAGGCCATGTGTCATCGGGTGTCTTGCCCGTAAGGCCGTCCTTATAAAAGATCGCAAATGTCTCGAGCGGGATGTCGAGCTCGCCGGATTTGATCTTCTGAGCGATCGAGAGCATCATCTTGTGATGCTTGTGATGGTAGAAGATGATCTTGGATCTTGATCTTACGAGGAGCTGGATGAGTTCTTCTTCAGGAAGCATTCTGTCCAAAGGGACACCAACAGCGCCTGATGAAAGGATCGCATTATAAGCCACGAACCATTCGTACGCATTCTCGCCTACTACGGCAAGTCTGTCGCCGGCAAATTTGCTGTTGAGGATATACGTTGCAAGACCCTTAATGTCATTGCCGTATTCGAAAAAGCTTCTGTGAACTTCAGAAAGCTTGGGTGAACGTCTGAAAATGAACGCATCAAGCTCAGAGTACTTGTCGCAAGTACGGACAACCAAATCCCTGACGTCCGTGAACTTCTCAGCTGAATATACAGGTGTGCCCTGAACAGGATTCATACTATTACCTCCATGTGCTTTGTCTTAGCTAAAGCTAAAAGTCAAGCGCAACTGAAAATATAACATACTTTGGAATTATTTTACAATAATTCGCCAGGGGTCTTTTAAACTTCACAGTTGACAAACATTCGTTCTCATTTTATTATATAAACAGAACATTTGTTTGTTGTGGAAAGAACCAGTAAGAACTCAGAATTGAAGGAAATATTTGCTGCATATAAGAAATTGTCCTTCTCTGTCTTTATGGTTCTCATGTAGTTAGGAACGGAAAGCTTAAAGATGGTGTACAGCGTTTCTTTTGTCGTGATTGCAAGAAGTCATTTATCCCGAGTTCCTGTTCTATCACGTCAGGCACTAGAAATAACTTGAGTGTATGGGCTCAGTATCTGAAATGCATGTCGTATAAAAAGACTCTTAAGGAAACTGCAGAAGAATGTTCCATATCGGTAACAACTGCCTTTTACTGGCGACATAAGATACTCGATGCTTTGAAGGAAGTAACAATACATAACAGCGATATATCGGCGAGACAACCGCTTTCATTCGTCACATAGAGATAAGGGGCATGTAACATGATACTCTCGGAAGAACACAGGATAAAGAAACATAACAATAAGAAGCTTCTTCACGAGATAGACGGTTACTGCTATAAAGTGAAGAACCTTTCCAACAGTGTCAACTACCTGATAAAG
>JAEFBA010000040.1 GCA_016292145.1 Saccharofermentans sp. | reverse complement strand
GCGCCGCCCTGCGAATGGCCTGAGATGCCGATGCCGTTTGTAAGATCAATGATCTGTGCAAATTCTTTTTTCGCATACTCAACGGCAAATTCCGTATCGGTTATCCATTCATCGACACGTGACCCTATGAACGTGCAGTATTTGCTCTGGAATCTCTCGAAAAGTTCAGCCTGCTCTGCAAGTGTCCCCTTGTACCTTGTGAGTTTATAAGCCGCAAGAACGCCGCCAACAAACGGGTGGTACATCTTATTTGCCAGAGACTTGTCTACGAGCGTGTATGTGCCGTCGTCGTAATCCGTGCCGGCGCCTTCGTACGGGTGGCCTACTGAGAGCACGAAATAGCCGTGCGATGCGAGCTCGATCAGAAGAAATGAGTTGCCTTCGATATAGCTGAAATACCCGTGGTTAAAGACGATCAGCGGGAACTTTTTATCTGCAATAAAAGGCGCATCAGTAAAGGCTTCCGACACGTTCGTGCCTGATGCTTCCATCTTGTCGTAATTTAAGGGGATCATGAAGGCTTTCCTGATGCCCGCCGCCTCGCTGCGCGTCATGGATCTTGCCTTTGCAAGGCCTTCTGTCTCACCCTTATTTACAGGGTAGTAGAGCCTCGCGGGCACATGGCGCATAGACCCGCCCTTAGTATCGAGTGCTTCTTTTCTGGTGTTGTAGACCGTGAAAGTCCTTGTGCCTACTGCATATGCGCCGGTAGGCTTTGGTGTTGCCGGTTTGCTGCTCATCTGATCTCTCCCTTATCTTCTTTTCCCGCTCGGGTAAATATGGTAATTGTTGCCGGGCTTGCCAGGTTCAGTTGTTGGTTTGCTCTCTTCTTCTTGTTTGTCCGCGTCCCCGCCGAAGAGCAGTATTATCGTCGTCGCCAGGATATCGAACATCTCCTTAGGCTTTGTTTCCGTCTGCATAGGCGCTTTGCCGTAGCATGCGGTGAGTATGCAGTTCGTCTCGATTCCCACATATGCTGAAGAAATGAACTGATAAAGCTCTATGGGGTTATGCCTGGGCGTAAGCTTATTTGCCGCGCATGCTTCGAAAAGGTAAGGGAAGATGACCTTGGCCAAGTGATCCATATTGCCTTTGCCCTTAACGTTTCTAATTATCTTGTCCGCGCGTTCAGGCTCGTTTATCGCGAGCACGGTCAGGTCGAAATTGATCTTCTGGATATCCATCAGATGCGCTTCCATCGCTTCTCCGAGGACTCTGCAGATCCTTCTGGTGATAACTTCGAACGAGGCTTCTTTGTCAGCGGTGATCGCATCAAGCGCACCGGTAATGTCGTAGTCGCGGCGCATATTGGAGATCATGTCGGTGAGGATCTCGTCCAAGTCCTTGTAGAACCTGTAGATGCCGCCCTGCGACAGCCCCGTCTCCGTGATGACGTCCGATATCGTGACCATCTCGACGGGCTTTCTGAGGCACACCTGATAGCATGCTTCGACTATCTTCCTGCGCTTGTTGTCAAAGTATTCCTGTGTGACTTTAGGCATGGCTTTTTCGCGCTCCTTTGCAGTGCTGACAAGGCTGTTGCCCGTGGTTTGCGGTTAAAATGAAAGTAGTTTCATTTTAAGATGGGCTGCACGTGTTGTCAATAGGGCGGTATGGAGTGCGCGGTGGCCGGACATGATGTGGACGCAAAATAAGGAGGATAAACTGCTCTCAAAAAGTCATTGACAAGAAAGTGTACGGGTTAAAGTGATTTCGTCACGATTTCTGTCAAAAAGAGTGATTTTGACAGAGAAAATGACGATTATAACGTTTCTCATACACTTTTCTGTCAACGCGTGAAACACTGCCGGCAAGGGCGCGCTTTTTCGAGCATGAAAAGCTGCCCGCGATGGGGCAGCCCGGGAGATCGATAATTCAAAAGAACTTACTTGCCGATAAACTTGCCGCTGATCTTGCCGACGGAGATGATGTTGCCGGTGTTGCCGTCCTTGTCGGTGTCGAGCGCCTTGATGAAGTCGGGGAACTTGGGCGAGATGCCGTTGACGCTGCCCTTGACCCGGTCGACGGGGTTCTTCAGCGCGAGAACGTAGATGTTATAGACGTGCGTGTCGCCCGGCGGAGGGTACATTCCGATGTAGTATTTGGAACCCGCAAAGCCTTGCGCAAGCGATGTCTCGGTGATGTCGCCCTGTACCCAGTGAAGGAAGTAGTGCGTGTTGATATCGACCATGTAGATCGCATAGCAGGATGCGCCTTCGACGGGTTCCCAGCTAAGGTCGGGTGAGAGATTCTGACCGGCAACTGTGTTAGCCGTGATCTCGTCCCAGTAGCCATCCTTGAGGCTGTTCGATGTGACAGTGAATGATGCATAGGTGCCTACGAATTCGTCGCCGCTGTTGTCAGGTGCGGCAGTAGTTGTGGCCGCTTCAGATGTTGCAGATGTAGTGGCAGCCGGAGTCTCAACAGCACCTGAGCCGCCGCAGCCGGCAAGGGCCAGAACAAGTGCGCTGCAGAGAAGTAGTGATGTGATCTTTTTCATGGTCATACCTCCGGTAAAGATTACCTGTATCCGTAGTACAGTTCAGGTGATGTGTACGGTGCCTTTATTGTACCGTATGCAACTACATTTCCGACAGAGCCGTCAGATGCGGTATTCACGTAATCAAAGAAGGACTGGATGTCGCCGGATCTCGCGTCGACCTTAAAGGTTCCGGACTTAGGATCAGACTTCAAAGCGATGACGTGGATCTCATAGTTGTGGGTGCCTGCAGGATAAGGTCCCGAGTAGATTGCAGGGTCAGTGAATTCACCCTCTTTGAGGTCAGTCTTGTCGACTATCGTGTACCAGTAGAGCCAGCGCGTCGTGGTGATGTCGATCATGACGACCACATATTTGGAAGCGCCTTCGACGGGCTGCCACGAAAGCGCAGGAGAGAGGTTGCCTTCCTTAAGGCCGCACTCGGTCTTCCATTCGCCGTTATCCATTATGCTTGTTGTCGTAAGCTCGAAAACAGGGAGCGTGTCCATATAGACCTTTGAGCCGGCAACTTCATTGCCCGTCGCTTCGTCGTATTCGCGCTCAAGGATCGATACTGCATCCTTGCCAAAACCCAGATTTATCGTGCCGGCGTCCGTCTCAAGGTCGAGCTTTAATTCGCCTGCATCCGTGACGGAACCGCCTGTAACGGAAGCCTTGCTCTCGACAGTGCCGGACGCACTTACGAACACTATCTTCACATTCGTTCCGACCGTCTCAAAAAAACGCTCACTGTCGGTGTTTGCGGGATTTGTAAGATTAAAGGAGAACATTCCCATTTTCTTCAGGAAACGGATATATACTGTGCCTGATTCGCCGGATGGGATCTTGTCACCGAACAGGGCCTTTACCTGCTCAGAAGTGAGTTGAACGCATTTCCAGCTTGAACCCGGAATATTGGTCGTATCGACTTCGCAGGACGTGAGCGTCAAAGACTTTAATTCCCATGTTCCGGTATCTTTCTTATACATAACTTCGGCTTCTTTGCCGACGGACTGGTCCAGAAGCCCGTCCAGGATGGGAGCTTTATAAACAAAGCTGACTTTGTCTTTTAATTTGCAGCCGTCTTCAGAGACCTCTGCAGGGTCATGAGTCTTGATGCTGACGGAGTCTACGCCCAGAAGGGTCTTTATGCCTTCTTCATCAAGAAGCGGGATCTTGGAGTTTTTGCCGCAGCCGGTAAGCAGGATCCCTGTCAAGAGAAGTCCGCAGACAGTGCGTTTTGCAAGCTTTGATCTGAACATTCCGATCCTCCCGGCCAAAAAAGTTTACTTCAGCCGTATTTTACTGGAGCAATGTGTAGTCCATATAGAAAAAAAGGCACAGATTATAGGAATATCCGCACGAATTTGTGAAGGTCGTGAAGGAAGCAGAGCCTTAAGTTCAGATCAAAGTTACTTGCCCCTGTACTGCGAGGGCGTCCTGCCGGTCACGTTCTTAAAGAGCTTCGCGAAATAGTTGGCATCGGGATATCCGACGCGGCTGCTTATCTCGTTTATTGGCAGTTCGGTATTGGTGAGCATGACTTTCGCGAGGTCCAGTCTTAAGTTCAGAAGATAGTCGTGGCAGGTCATTGAAGCCTGCTTCATGAAAATGTCGTTTAACTTGTTGCGGTTTATCGCGAACTTCTTCGTGACTGTCTCGACCGTGATCGGCTCATCGATGTGCTCGTTCAGATATTCCGCGATCTTCGAGAATTCGTCCTGTTCGGGCGACACTTCGTTATTCGGCGCGGCCTCGACAAATGTGTAGACGATATAGAAGAGAAGCTCCATCAGATAAGACCTGCTGCGGCAGGGCCAGAAGCCGTCTTTCTGGCCGTGGAGCTCTTTCTCAGCGGCAGTGTAGAGCTCCTTCAAGCGCTTTAATGCGTTGAGCGGGACCTCTAATACGTGGTCGCAGACGCTGGTGCTGTATGTCACGGCTCTGATGAGGATATAGTCCTGATAGATCGACGTACCCCACGCTTCGTCGAACTCGCCGGAATCGATCCTCTCATAAGTAAACTCGTCGCGGATAACTGTCGGCTTGAAGAAAAGGATGCATACCTTGATGCCCTGTAAGATCTTATAGTCGAGAACGTCTTTCTGTGACAGGCCGATAAGGGCGGGCGCTTTGACGACGCGGGTCTGACCTTCGCTCCTTATCTCGAGCGAACCCTTTTCGAGGATTATGATCTTATAATTTTCCGGGTCATTGATATATTCGGGGAGCTTATCAGATCTCTCCGAATAAATATCCACTACTCTGTCCCAGCCATCCCAGTGGCACTCGGTGCAAAGCTTCATACGGGCTCCTTTCGCGAACACCCCGATTATAATATAAATTGCGCGATTATTGATTATCAAAGACCCAATCTGTTATCCTACTGCTAAGATTATCCGAATGTCCGGAGGTGGCAATATGAAGAGATCGATCAAGCTTATTTCTGTTATTTTGACAGCTGCGATGCTTATGTCTTTCGCATCATGCGCGAAAAGAAGGACAGGCGCAGAAAGGATCAAGAGCGACTCCGAGGCTAAGCAGGAAGCAGGCCTTGAGACCGGCTTTACAGACCCCACCGATACAGCGCCTACGGACACGGAACCCACGGATACCGCACCTACGCAGACTGATCCGTTACCGACTATTTCCGCAACACCTGCAATCCCTGACAACAGTACAAACACCGGCTCTCAGGCTGACGGAACAAATACGGCAGCATATCTTTTTATATCCGGCATCCTGTTTACAGCAGGCGATCTGAACACCACCAAGTATTTTATCGAGAGCTCATTCGGAACGACTCTCGGCGACCCCATCAGCACGGATAAGTCTGCGACATCTCCGTCTTATACGGCTTATACATTCGAATGTAAGATCGTGGTCGACGGCGTCGAATTCAATAACGTTGAGATCGATGTCGTAGACAGCACGGGTGCTGTTTACCAGACATCATTCATCAACAATAAAGAGAATGCGGATACGCTCAAGGGATATCAGAAGCAGTTTGCCGATAAGCTCAGCATATGTTTCAGTTCACAGCTTACCGATAAGAGCAGCGGCAATGTGACAAGCCAGGTTCATGCGCTTGATTCAGGGCTCTGCATGGAATCAGGATGCCTTATTGACGGCTCCAAGGATTCGTTCTGGGTATCTTTCTATAATGAGAGCTTGTTAAAATAAGGAGCTTGATCATGGTAAATTTGCGAAGACTCCTGAAGGCAGAATGTTCGCTTCTGGCAGCAACGTTCTTGCTCTCACCCGTTATGTTGTTGTGCGGGTGCAATGACAAGATTGAACAGACCGCGACTGAGACTGAAACAGAAATAACAGAAACCAGCGCTACAGAGACAGTATTTGTTCCTTCGCCGTTCCCGTCATATTCTGCTCTGGCATTGTCCGATCAGGAGGCTGAAGCTGAGGCCGTAAAGATTGCCGGGAGGGTAGGACTTAAGAAGGAAGATCTGAGGGGAAAGTATTCACTGTTCCTCAGGTACTATAAGGCCGTTATTACCAACGTCGGAGTGAAAGATTACTATTCATTCCTGCTCAGTTATTTTCCGATGATCGCTGACAATATAAAGCCTGAGAAAGAAGGCTTTTTCCTAGGCAAGATAAACTCGCTTAAGATGGGAATTATTGAGACCAATGAATTTGCCGGCGGCTTTGTCGAGAATTCGATCATGTTCAATTCGGAAACGGTGGAAAAATACGGAGAAGAATTCTTTTCGCTGGTCATTTACCATGAATCCCTTCATTTCATTGATGCTTTTATCGATGGAGAAATAGGCGAAGTATATTGCATGGAGGACGGCACATTCAGGACTTATACCCCCGGTGAAATAGATTCCAAGGGATTCAGTTTCGGGCAGTCTATCATTTACCATTCCGACATGGGCTATTTTACTGAAGGCGGTGCCGAAAAGTATAAAACGCAATACTTTACCAAGGGCAGTACAGACTGGACACCGTTAGGCCTGGAATTTCTGGTCGGTCTGGAATATATCTTCGGAAAAGAAACCGTTGATGATATGTTCTTCAGCTATAACACAAATGAAAAGTTCTGTAATCTGTTGAAGGATAACGGCTTCAGCAACGAGGACATCATCCGCATGCTGAGAACCTCGGTTACCGATGAGGTAATGACGGATGAATCCCTTTATATCGATCCTAGAGAAGTCCTGATAAGGCTCTATAAATCCAAGATCGGTCCTGATTATGAGAACGATGCAAAATTCTGCAGGATCATTGCCTGCATGAACAAAGATATCATTAACAGCCTTCCGACTGAATACAGGGATTTTATCACTAAGGTTACCGACAGCGCATCTAAAGAAGCAGGCAGTTTACAGAAGGCTGCTTCCAAAAAGAAGAACAGCAAGAATCAGATCTATTTCGAGGGAAATCCTTATACGATCTTCCTGGACGGCGAGTTAAAACTGATAACGATGATCTGCGAATATAAAAAGGAAAAACCGGTCTATACCTCGGTCATCTATGATTACGATTTTGACGAGAAGAAAGTGAATGACATCACGCTTTATAAAGATTGGAATCTCGGGAAGCTTGAACTGGGAGAAGAGGATCGTGCGTATCTGAACAGCCTTAAGACCGATAATTCTGCAGCGCATAATCAGACAGTCAGAGGAACTGACGAGAGAATGACCGGGCTCTACAGCAGAGCAGAAGAGATAGGCAACAAGCATGGAGTATATATTTGGTTTAATGATCTGACACCGGAAGTCCTGACCGGCAGCCAATTTTACTATAAGGCTTCAAATCCGGTTAAAATCGAAAGTGTGCTTGATCAGATTGAAGCAGTATTGGATCTTTATCCTGAGGATTATTTCGACCAGCTCCTGTATGGAGGTATGTATAACGGAATAGGAATAAGTCTTTACGACAGTGAGGTACCTGCAAATTTCTTAAATATGGACCAGGTTGTTACGATAAACGGTCTCAGTTACCGGGTTATCTATGTATCAACCAAATATGATTACGATAATTCCGGAGATATTCAAAAACACTTTGGCGAGTACTTTTTAAGAGATAAATATGCCGATGGTGTTACTGCGATCCAGGCCAGACTCATCTGTGATATTTGGGATCTGACGGACGATTACATCTTAAGAAGAAATCTGTTCAGTGACAAACCGTTATTGAGCAATGAGGACTGGCAGAAAACAAACTATGAAGGATTCAAGTATTTCGAGACCGATGAAGCATCCAGGAACGTTACTGTTGTTGAAATGGATGACCAGGCCAAGATAACAACATATTTCGTGAAAAACGATGTAAAGATCGATTATTTCGTCTGTGTTGAGGCTGTTACATCGGCCCATACAGACAGGCATCTTGTCTATGAATACTTAATGCTTTCTGCTTTATCGGGCAGCAAAGCTTTTGAGATGACACCTGAACAGCAAGCGAAGGCTCAGGAACTAAACAGCGGATTAAGAAAGGTCTTTAATACGGATAAATGGCCTGCTCAGACTGCATGGGAGAAGGCGATTTAATGACCGTCAGCAGATTCAGATATTCAGGAATCAAGTTAAAATGCGTAATCCTGGCGGCGTCTGTGTTGCTTGCTTCGGTATCTCTTGCCGGCTGCTTTGAGACCCGTTCTCCAAGGACAGCACACAGTCAGGCAAATGCTGAAGTAAAGCCCGGCACGCCTACGGAAGCGTCGCCCACACCCACGCTTACGCCCACACCCGATCCGAAGGATGATGCCGTAAAGCTCGCTTCTGAGGTCGGTCTTGAGGAGAAAGACTTAAAGGGTAAGTACGACCTCTTCATCAGGTATGCCGAAGTTGTAAGATCCAATCCGGAATTCAATGGAAGACGGGAATTCATCTATCATCTTTTCCCGGTCATCGCAGACCACCTGAAGAGCGAGAATGAGGAATTTTTCTTCAACAAGGTCAAAGAACTTAGGATAACCGAGAAACACACTGACGGAATCGACGGCCAGTATATACAGACGGAGAATAAGATAGAGTTAGATCCTGACTTGGAGACAAGAATGGGGAAGGAAGCCTATTCTTCAGTCTTCTATCATGAACTGATGCACTTCATTGACCTGAATATCGCAGGCAGCGGACTCGAAGGATATGCGTGCCTTATGGATGACGGTTCCATCAAGAAATACGGCGACCTCGATTACGATGAGATGAAGCATATGAAGGATTACCTGTATTCGTATTTCATCGAAGGCGGCGCCGAGATGTATACGTCCGAGTATTTTACGTATGCGCCCAATTCATACCTGCCCAGAGTAAGATTTCTTGTCGGCATGAAATACATCTTCGGTATCGAGAAGATCGACAATATGTTTTTCGACGTCGATACAGACTATCAGTTCGCACAGCTCCTCATGGCAAACGGATTCACATCTGAAGAGACCGTCAAGGTGTTTATGGCGATGAGAAATACGCCCGACGCCCTCAGTGAACCTAAGACACTGATCGATCCCAGGGAAGTGCTTATCAGGCTCTACATAGGCAACGTCGGGCCTGATTACGAGAAAGACAAGATATTCTGCCTCATTTTGGGCTCAATGAACGAGAGCGACCTTAACAAGATCCCGTCAGACTACAGCAAGTTCTACACGAAGCAGTCCGGAGTCTCCCAGGAAGAAGTGCTTCAGGTGTGGGGTTATCTCACGAATATCGTCGGTGATTACGATGTGCAGTGGGGATTTATCGGTTTTCCCGCGCCGATCTACCTCAACGGCGAGCTCAAGCTTAGCGTAACGGCAGGGCCTACCGAAGGCGATAGGCTGGATTATAAGGCGGTCGTGGTCGATTATGATTTCGAGAGCTTCGAGATAAAAGACATCAAGATCTACGAGAAATGGTCACCTGAACCGCTTCCCGATCTCTGAGGCGAGACTTACTGTTTAATCTGCTTAAACGCCCGAAGCTACATCGTTGATGAGCGCGATAAAACCTGCGGTCAGAAGGGCGCCTATCACGGTGACGATGCTGATATATACGATGTTTACGACAGCCCAGCGGCTCTCCTTATCCAGGACTTTTGCAACGATCGATGCGGCGAGGCTCCCTACGGCGCCTACGGCACATAAGACCAGCAGGAAGACTGACTGGGAAATGTAGCTGGGGATCCTCTGGGCAACCGAAAGCAGCCAGAAGAAGCATACGACCGGATTGCCTACAAAACACATGGTGGAAACGCCTGTGGCAAGGCCACAGATTATGTGCGTTCTGCTCTCTCTTTTAATCTTATCCATCTCGAAAATAACCTATCCCAAAAATTTATTTTAATCAGGAAGACCGTCAGCCTCCTGCGTGGTAGATCGCATATGTTAAGCCTGTGGCAACTAAGAAGCCTAAGGCTACCGTGACGATGCTGATTGCCACGGCGAGGATTATCATCCAGATGCCGAAGTCGTCCACCTTCTTAATACCCAGGACGATATAAGCGATCGTCAGAAGCAGATAGAAAATGGCACCGCCGATCATGATCATGGCAGCAGTTCTGTTATTGCCGTTGACTGATAAGGTATTGATAAAGCCGAACCAGATGATGGCTGCCATAAAGAATGCCCAAAGGAACTGAATGATAAAGTATGCAGGCTTCTTCATATTTACTTCCCCCTTATTTATGCTGTTCTGCAGCTGCGGCCTGCAGAATGCATTTTGCACCACAAAATAAACACGATTTGATTATATCATCTCTTAAATGTCTTTTCTGTTACGCCTACATTTTCACCTAGCTTTTGCCACGGGTTTAACCCACTCTTGCTATTTGACAGGAGTAAAATCTAGACCTCGCAGCGGGGATAATATTTGCTGCCAAAAGTAATGTCCGTAACGGATGGAAGGAAAGGTGAATTAATGAATAAGAAGATCATCAGCGCAGTGCTGTCAGCGTGCACACTGCTTTCCATGACCGCATGTTCAACAACTGTTTCTGCAGGCGCAGGAGCACCTGGAGAAGCCGGAAATACCGAAGCTAATGAAAGCGACCTCAAGGTCTCAGAAGACAATCTCATTCCCGATGTCAGCCTCAGTGCACCGGGCGAGCCTTTCAAGTTCGAAGGTAAGTATTACAGCGACAGATGCTACATCTCTTTCGAAAAAGGTGACGGAGACAAAGTAAACATCAAGGCAGGCTGGGGCGGCAGCTTCAATGAGGCCACAGAGTGGACCATGACAGGCACCTATGACAGCGCAAGCTACTGCATCGAATACACAGACTGCGTCAAGAAGGACGTTGTTTATAAGGACGTGAACGAGGTCGAGAAGGAAGACACTTTATATACTGACGGCACAGGCACGTTCCTGTTCAGCATCTCAGGCGATTCCGTAACATGGACCGACAAGAAGGAAGACATCGCCGGCGGCAAGATCTTCCAGCTGGACAAGGATTCTGCGGCACAGGGATCCAAGGATCCTTCAGCACCTGAAGAAGTAAAGGACATGGGCGCTGGTGATCCGGATTACTATTCAGGCTGTTCCGCGATGAACAAGGCTGATATTGAAAATACCGCATCCGACATCCGTAAATTATATCTTGCAGAAGACTGGGAAGGAATGAAGAAGTACATCAAGTTCCCGGTCATCATCAACGGAGCATGGGTCGACGACGAGAAGACTTATGACAAAGTGACCAAGGGAAAGAAGCTCCTTGACCGTCAGGAGATCGAAAAAGAAGACTGCCACGACATGTTCTACAACGGACAGGGCATCTGCTTAGGTTCAGGCCAGGTATGGCTCAATGACTATTCCTACATGACAGACAAAGCCCCCGAGCTCCGTGTCAAAACAATTCAGGGCATTGGTTGATTCAATCAATACCAAAATACTTTCTCCAAAAGAGAAGGGGCTCCCTCAGTAATCTGAGGAAGCCCCTTTTCGATTGCTTGGAGACGTGACTCCGATAAAAAGGGGCATCGGAGGTGGTGCGCCAAATGTTGCTCTTTTTGTCCGTCCGGAAGGCAACAAATCCTTAACCGGGATAGGGGCGCGCAGCCCGGGCCGGCTGCAGAAATGCACACCTCTACAATCACCAGTCATGAAGCAGGGATCGTGGCGATATAGATCAGTCCCGCCACATGTAGCCGCTCTTTATGACGGTCTCAATGTGCCGGCTTGCCGGGCCGAGCGTCTGGCGGAGTTTTTTTACGTAGGTGTCGACGGCTCTGTCATAGCCTATGAAATCCTGGCCCCAGACGGCGTCCAGGATCTGGTCTCTGGACAGGACATGTTCCTTGTTCTCGACGAAATATAACAGGAGCTCATATTCTCTGGGCGAGATGTCAAGGCGCTTGCCGTCCACGCTGACGATCCGCTTGAAGGGCTCGATTACGAGTTCGTCTATGATGATGCGGCCGTCCTTTACGAGAAGGCCCCTGTAGCGTTTTATAAGGGCATTTACCTTCGCGAGAAGGAGCTTGGTTGAGAAAGGCTTGGTCACATATTCGTCGGCGCCGACCGCATAACCGTCGATGATGTCGGTCTCGGAACCGAGTGCGGTAAGGAAGATGACCGGAACATCGTAGGAGTCCCTGATGAATCTGCAGACCTCAATGCCGTCTTTGCCGGGCATCATGATGTCCAGGATTATCACATCGTAGCGGTTATTCCTGATGAGGCCGCAGGCCTCGATACCGTCGGAGGCCTCATCGACTTCAAAGCCGTTATTCGTAAAGAAAGCAGAAGTGATGTGCCTTAAAGACACATCATCTTCCGCTATCAGGAGTCTATATGAATGTCCACTGCTTGTCATTCTTTTGCCTTCTTCATCTCAAACCAGAATGTTGTTTCCGAAGCATTGCTCTCCACGCCGAACTTGGCCTTGTGGATCTCAAGGATGCTCCTGTTGACAGCAAGACCGACACCGGTGCTGGAGAGGCGGTCAGAGCCGGACTTGTCCTTCTTGTAGAACAGATCCCAGATCTTCTTCTGATCCTTCTTGCTGATGGGCTCACCATCGTTGGTTATCTTGAATGTAACATTGTTACTTCCGTTAACCAGAAGGACATCGACCTTTGTCTTTCCATATTTTATCGCATTGCTCATGAAATTGGAGATGACCATCTTCATCATGTCGAGGTCGGCTGAAACGATGCATTCGCCGTCGTCTTTGTCCTGTCTGATATCGACTTCGATATTGCGTTTCCTGGCAAGCTCCTCCATATGCCTGAAGCATACATTGGTGAGCGCGAAAAGATCCACGTCTTCAAGATTGAGCTTAAAATCGCCGGCATCCATTTTCGAGATATCGAGAAGGGTATTGACCATCCTGGTCATGTGGTCGACCTCCTCCGTTATCTTTGAGGCGACCTTCGGACGATCTTCCTCGCTTACGAGGTCCCAGTTCTCAACATAAGATTTTGTAACCGCCAGAGGTGTCTTGAGCTCGTGTGCAAAACTCCTCGTGAGGTTCTTGGTGCGCGATTCGTAGTTCACCCTGTTAGCGTACACCCTGCGCATCATGAAGATCGTGAGAGCCTGAAGCACGATGAGAACGATCAGGAACAGGATATAAGCATACAGATAATTATGTATAACCCTCGAAAGCGGATGGAATAAAAATACATCCTGACTTCTGATAGTGAATTTTCCTTCCATGGATTCCAGCCTGTCGTATGCTAAATATGACGTGAACAAGCCTATCTTGTGACCGCTAACATAACCGTGCTGTGTGGAATCAAGATAATCGTACTTTTCAAAAGCCTCTTTATCCATCGGATACATTTTGTAGTCATAATCTGCCGGAAATTCAATTCGGCTGATGGCTCCGCCGGTTGTTCCCTCTACATCGACTATTTCCTGCGACACCTCTACTGAGTTTAATTGTCCTATCGGACTGCGGGTAACGCTAACAGTGAAAGCCTTTTCTGTACTACCTATAGGCGTGATATCCATCTTCGTGAAATGCGTTTTTGTTGTGCCGATGACCATAGAACCATGCTTGAAACCTATAGAGTCAAACGAGCGTGTAATATTCAACTGGTCCCACTTCCAGGTGCACTTGCCATAATAACCGATGGTTGGATCATCTGTTCTTTCAGAGAACTGCATAGCCTTCAGGCATACCATATAAATGTCGAAGTCTTCTTGTGAGTAAGTGAATTCGGGGCGCTGAGTGTTCATGAAATCCGAAATGTAATTCATGCAGCGCTGGTTCTCGGCGCTTACCTGAACATGAGTAAACAGAGCAACCCCAAGAACCATCACAGCCAATATCAATGCACAGAAAAGAACGGTGAATCGAATATAAGTCTTTTTCACTCCTATTATCCCCCTATTTGCGACCCTTTCACACGTCGTTCCTGCTTCGATACTTGAAGTATAATGCGGCGGTGTGTAATTTCTATGAATGTTTGAAATAATTTTCTTCTGCCGCTCGGACAGGTCCTCGGCAAGCCTGCGGAACTCGCGGCTAAGAAGAAAATTATTTCTTAGCTTAAGAAAGAACCACGGGGCGACAGCATGTAGAACTCGCGGCTTAGAAGAGAATTTTACACTGACAGTCGAAAGTCTTTATGGACCGGGCGGAAGACTTCTTCTGCCGCTTCGGACAGGTCCTCGGCTTTTTACACTAACAAAGTATTCATTTAGTTCTGACAAATACCGCCCATCAGAAAATGGTAAAATATAGATACATTAAAAATGGGGGACAGGAGAAACATAATGAATAACGAATTTGCACACAAACTTGAATTATTGGCTTCGAACAAGAACGCCATCGACAAGGGCTTTTATTTCGAGATGGGAATGAGCCAGGTCGTTGCGGGACTGCTTTTCGCGGGCGCGGGACAGGAAGCGGATATTGAGAAGATGAAGGAGGCCAGGAACATCCTGAAGAAGAAGGCCGGCGTTTTCTCGGCTTTCAGGGACGCGACGGAGCTCGTTCTGCTCGCCAGAATGGCTATGGCGCCTGACATGGAGCAGTACATCGACGACCTTATCGACGTATTTAACGTGCTTATGAAGGGCAAGGTCTTTGAAGATTCGTACATGGTGCTCACCGCCATGATCATAGTTGACCGCGGCAGGAAAGCTGACGCCGAAGAGATCAAGACAACGACAGATGAGATCATGAAGCGCATGAGCAAGCTCCATCCGATCCTTACATCTTCTGAGGATTTGGCACTCGCGGCGCTCCTTGCGATGTCCGGACGCACAGTTGACGATGTCATCTTCGACATGGAAGAGTGCTACAAATATACCAAAAAAGAGCTCAAGCTCAAGGCTGAATCCAATTCCATTCAGGCTTTGTCGCAGATCCTGGCGATTACCGGAGGCGACATAAAGGCCAAGTGCGACAAGGTGGCCGAGCTTTTCGAAGCATTTAAGGAGAACGGCTCCAAGTTCGGCACCTATCTCGAATTTCCGGCATTGGGAACGCTTCTCGACGTTGAGGTTCCTACGGACGTCCTTGTTCCTGAGATCATCGAGGCAGCTGATTTCCTCAAGAAGAACAAGGGCTTCGGAGGTCTCAGCATGGATAAGAAGACAAGACTGATGTTCGCGGCGCTCCTTGCGGGCGAAGTTTATTCGGGCGGCAGCAGCGGCGCAGCCTACAGCGCGGTCAACAATGCCGTAGTTACTAACAGCGCGATCGCAATGGTTATCGCGGAAGAGACTGCGATCATGGTCATCATGATGTGCGCTGCCACGGCGAACAGCAACTGATACTCAAGCAAAGCAATAACAGAAAGAGAAAGGCGGCACGGAACGCAGTGGTTCCGTGCTGTCTGTAATTGTTGGCCTTTTTAGACCCCCAACAATTATATAAAAACGCCGTTTTATATAATTGTTGCCCTAAAAAAAGCCCCTTGAATTACAGTGAACTGCGCTGACATAGGGGACTGACATGCCGGGCGGCGGTGCTCTTCGGCAGCGCTCTTCAAACGTGAAAATGGCAGAGGGATGGGGGCCCCCTGCCATTTCAGCTAAATATTCAAGAAAGCGGCGCCGGTCATAAGTGGCTTTGAATGACAGATGGCTGCCGCTTAACTGACTTGATCAGATCTCCTCGACCCGGACGTTCTTGATATGGATAGTCGCAGTGTCCTTGTGCTTACCCATGTTGAACTCGAGACGGCCGTTGTTGTCATCCTTGTCCTTCATCTCGAATTCGAAGGTGAAGGTGTTCCAATCGGTCGTGAGATTTATTGAGGTGTCTTTAAGGTAACGGATCCAGCCGGCGTTCGGCGCGGAAACGCAGACGATGCATTTTCGCGCTTCATCGGCACGGATATCGAAGGTGACACGGTATTTGTGCCCCTTCAGCATCGGGAGGTCGGGATGAACGAGCTGCACAGAATATTCCTCGGTACCATAGTTCTTTGTGTAGATGATCATCTCGCCGTCCTTGATCTCAGCGGAGCCTTCGCCGCCGTTGAAAAGAAGGAACTTCCAGTCGATGTCGTCGTCAAGGTTCTCTGCTACGGAGAAGTCTCCGTTGCGGATGAAGTTGCCGTCAGGGAGGGCTTCGCGGAATGTCATCGGGGGCTTCGTTACGTTGGTGTCGTAAGCGTCCTTCTGATATACGCGGACGTAATCGATGAGAAATTCAGCCTTTGAGAAATCCGTTGTTGCATCAGGGTTGCCGGGCCAGTTGCCGCCTACAGCGAGGTTCAGCTGAACGTAGAAAGGCTGGTCGAAAGGTGCCGGATAGGGCTTGTCGTCAGCGCCTTCAACGGCCGTGAACCAGTCATTGCATGTGAGCACCAGCTCGCCGTCCGTGTAAAAGCGCATCTCACCGGGTTCCCACTCGACTGAGTATTCGTGGAACTTGGCAGAGAAGCTCTCGTCGCCCTTTTTCTCAATGGTGCCCTGCTGCTCAGCGTGAGGCTCACCATAGTGAATTGTCGAATAAGAAATTGTCGTGTCGTTGCCCAGAGACTCCATGATGTCGATCTCGCCGCACTTGGGCCACTGACCGTACTTGGATTCCTGGTTGGGCATCATCCAGATGGCGGGCCACAGACCCTGGCCTTCCGGTACTTTGGCGGAAACAACTACTTTGCCGTACTGGAACTGTGTCTTGTTCCAGCCCTGAACCTTGCCGGATGTATAGTAGGGCTTGCCGTTCTTCTCGGTCTTGATGGCCTTCAGAACGAGGCTGCCGTCCTTTACGAAGATGTTCTCGTCGGAATTCGTGTATTCCTGGAGCTCGTTGTTTGTCCAGCCGGGCTCGCGGGTCTCTTTGTTCCACTTGGTCTCATCGAGTTCCTTGCCGTCGAATTCGTCGCTCCAGAGAAGATTGTAGCCTTCGATGGAGGGCGTCTCTGCCTTTTTCTGACCCTGGCCGCATGCAGCCATCGGCAAAAGCATAGATAAAGCAAGGATGGAACTTACGATTCTTCTGCTCTTCATAGTTGCCTCCTGTGAGTTGTTGTCCGTCTGACCACAAAATATCAACTTTGTGCTTTCTATTATTGCTTTTTCATAACTTATATTTATGTTTTCGTGCTATAATGGTGCTCGAAAACACTTATCCTCACGCATATTTGACATCAATAAAAGGAGACTGTCATGCCGGCCAAGAGAAAGAAGATCTCATACCAGGAATTCCTTCACAGGGAATACGGTTTCTTCAGGGCACCGCTGGCGCCGGAGATGGACTTCTACGATACGATCCGCTCAGGCAATCTGCGCAAGGTAAGGACGCTCTTAAGCGAGCCTTTCGATGCCAAGAAAGGCTTCGGCGTACTGTCTGACAATCCTTTGCAGAATCTTAAATACCACATGACGATCACCACTGCGATACTTGCGCGTTACTGCATTTCGGGCGGTCTGTCGCAGGCTGAAGCATATTCTTTAAGTGACTACTATATAAGGCTTGCCGATGAGGCATCGACGCCTTCTGAGATCTCGGAGATACATAACGAGATGTGCCTTCACTACGCAAGGCTCATGTCGTCGCTGCATCAGAGCGCAATATCTTCGAAGGCCGTAAGTACCGCGATAAATTACATTTACGAGCACCTGCACACGCGCATAACACTGGAGGGTCTGGCGTCAGTGACGAACCTGTCAGCGCCTTATTTTTCGAGGCTTTTCAAGAAGGAAACAGGTTATTCCGTGAGCGGATACATCATGAACAAGAAGCTTGAGACTGCAAAGTCGATGCTCGCATCGTCCGACTATTCGATAGCCGAGATCTCTGCGTCACTGGCGTTCCCGAGCCAGAGCTATTTTACGAACGTTCTCAAAAAAGACTGCGGCCTGACGCCCAAGGAATACAGGGTCAGGAACCGCAGTGTTGATTTCTATCTGCACGAGAATCCTTATAGATAAAGTTCGAGATCAGCACAATCCCACGTGCCGAAAGGCGTGTCGATCGTGTGCATGCCGTAACGCTTAAATCCCACGGATTCATAGCATTTTGCGGCCTTCGGATTGTTGAGGAAAACGCCCAAGTCGACTCTTGTCGCGGACAGATTATTGCGTACAAAATCAACTGCGAGGGAGACGAGCTCTCTGCCGTAACCTTTGCCGCGGATCTCAGGGTCAACGATGACGAAGCCAAGGCGGACGGAGGAGTCGTCGTTCTCATCCGGATATCTGATGATGATGTGTGCGACGACATTGCCATCCTCATCGATTCCTGTAAGCGGAATGAAACGCCCGGTCTTCATCTGCGGTGCGTAATTATCGTCGATGCTGTAGGGCAGGAGAGGAAAGAAACCGTAGCGGTCAGCTGACCACTGGTAGAGTTCTGTCTCAGTTCTGAGCCACTTTGCGATTATGGGTGAATCTTCTCTTTTGTATGCGCGTAAGATCATGTGGCACCTCTAATGTTCTCATGATTTTCCATCATTTTATCACAGGGAAAAATGGTTTTTTACATGCATCAAATCAGATGCAATAATCCGTTTTTGGGACAGAAAATGGGAAAGGTCTTCAGCAACAGAACGTTTGTTTGTATAATATTATCAAATAGATGATATATGGAGGAAAGGAATATGAGTAATGATAAGGAACTTATGATCATAAATGAGACCGCATTGAAGGATAAGATATACACCATTCGCGGCCAGAAAGTTATGCTTGATTTTGATCTGGCAGAGATATACGGGTATACAACTAAGGCTTTTAATCAGCAAGTTAGAAACAATACAGATCGATTTCCAGAAGACTTTAGATTCCAGCTTACAAAGAAAGAGATGAATGAGGTTTTGAGGTCAAAAAATTTGACCTCAAGTTGGGGAGGTTCACGATACCTTCCCTATGCCTTTACTGAACAAGGGATATATATGTTGATGACTGTTTTGAAAGGGGATTTAGCAATACAACAGAGTATAGCCATTATTCGCTTATTCAAAGCAATGAAGGACTATCTTACTGGGAACCAGCTGTTTATTACACAAAGCAACTATTATTCTTTAGTTGAGAAGGTTGAAAATAACGCAGAAGATATTAAAACCATACATGAAACTATGGTTACTAAAGCGGATTTATCCGATATTATGAGACTCTTTGAACAAAATCTTACTGATGAAGAAATACTTATCCTCGATGGAGAGCCATTTAAAGCTGATGAAGCATACCAGAAGATATACAGAAAAGCTAAGAGTAAGATCACGATAATCGATGATTACATCTCAAGCAAGACGCTGCATCATTTGGCACATTCAAAAAAGGGAGTGAAGATTACCGTAATCAGCGATAATTCTGCTAGGCCTAAATTGAGCCTGACAGAATATACTGACTTTGTTACTGAAAATCCAGGAAGGAATATCATATTCCTTCAGTCATTACATCAGGTTCACGACAGATATATTGTGCTCGACGAAGGTACGAAAGATATGAAAGTATATCACTGCGGAGCATCAAGCAAAGATGCCGGAAACAGGATAACAACTATTACAAGAATAAGCGATATCGATGACTACAAACCGATGATAAAAAAGCTGGCGGGAAATCTCGCTCTTATCCTATCGTAAGGGCTTTATTATCCGCAAAATCCGGCGATCTCTTTCTCCAGCAGACGGTAAACATTAGCGACCAGGAATCCGTCTGCGACAGCGTGATTTAAGCGCACGGTAAGAGGCATCATGAGGCGGCCGTTTTCTTCTCTGTATTTGCCCCAGTTGATGATGGGCGCCAGATAAATGTAGCCGTCGGGAAGCTCGACATTGAGTGAGTCATAAGAGAGCCAGGATACATAGGATGCGTCGAACCAGTTGGGATGATTCGCGGAATCAAGCAGGTATTCGCGGGTGTTTTTCGCCGCCTCGACATCGGCGACGGCATTCTTGTAGAACTCAGCGTAGTCCGGCGTGTAGTAAGAATACACAGGCGTGCATGTCTCGGTGTCTTCGTGGAAAACATACTGCGTCGGGTTGATCACATCGTAGCAGATGAGTTCGTCCGTCTGCCAGAAATAGGCCATCTTGTAGTCGTCTCTGGAATTTAAGACTTTGCAAAGGAGGTACAGGAAATTGATGTAGAACTTCGTGCCGGTCTCCTTCGACTGCTTAACGAGATCAGTCACGTCAACGCGTGCGGTCATTGAGACCGAGCACTTGCAGTCTTCGGTGAAATGGCGGTACACGCCTTTGCGGTAGTATGTCTCTTTATCGATAATTCTGTAATTCATATGTCAGTTCTTCTCGTAAAAAACGATATCCATGCGGTCGTTAATATGTTCGATCTTGCCTGTTTGGTGATAGCCCATCTTCTCGTAAAGATGGAGATTGCCTTTCTCCTGTAGGATCGTGTCGAGTTCCCAGTGATCTGCGCCGTAAAGTTCTTCAACAGCGAGGATAGCTGCCTGTGCGTAGCCTTTGCCGCGGTACTCTTCCATGATCCACAAAGGCGAGATGCGCTTCCTTGAACCGTCCTTTCTGTCGACTACCCTGATCGCGCCGACATCTATGCCGTCTGCTTCGATGAAGAAATAGGTGGTCCACGGCTGTTCGTACCTTGCCCGGATCTTGTCGATGCTTTCTGCGGCAGGGCTTAAGCCGTAGTCCTGATATTTTTCCAGGAGAGCTCGAAAAGCCTCAATCTGCATCTGCCAGAGCTTCTCAATATCTTCAGCTGTTGCTTTCCTTAAAGTGATCATTTTCTTGTCAGCACCATACTTTCTGTTGAGTTTGTAAATCCAAGGCTCTCGTAAAGCGGACGCCCCATCGTCGTTGCATCGAGGCTGATCTCGGTTGCGCCTCTTTTCCAGGTCTCATCGATAAGCATCTCAACCATCCTGCGGGCGATTCCCTGGCGGCGGTATTCAGACCTTGTGTAGACGTTCATTAAGTGTGCGCGCTTTCCCGTAGGGTGCGAAAAAGTCGGCATTATCCACATGAAGCTCATCGATGCGCAGCCGATAACTTTGCCGTCATCTATCGCGAGCACCGTAATGTGATCGCCATTCAGAAAATAATCGCGGCTCTCTCTTACGATCTCTTCCGAATATTCGTAATCTGCAGGAAGGTTATTTACGACCTTCAGCATCTCAAGTCTGCTGCTCATAAGGAGCTCAATATCATCTTTTGTAGCAATTCTAATCTCAACCATTTTATTTCCTCTTCAATACTGCTGTTGCAGCGTAGTGTAATACATCAAATTCATCGGGCACGTTCTTCAATAGTTCGCGGTGTTCGGCATCCCATTTCGCGAGTTCGTCAGGCGATAATGAAGCGCCGACGCCTCTGCAGGCGATCATGCGTCCGTGCCAGGATTCCTTCGTGAAAGGCACCTTCAGCTTGTACTCTTCGTGATAATCCATATCGAAATAATCGTACATCACTTCAGGAATGAAGATCGGGTGCATTGTCTCGCCGCCGCCTGACCAGGTGGGGCTGTATTTTCTGACCAGATTCTCACTCATTCCCGCGATCTTATCCTCATACGGCAGCCATGCCATAAAGAGGATCACAAGTTTTCCGTCTTTTTTGAGGATTCTTGCAAATTCCGGTGCGACCTTCTCGTGATCGAAATACCAGAAACACTGGCACGCTGTGATCACGTCGAAAGACTCATCCGGAAAGTCGAGCTTCTCGGCTGAAACAGCCTGATAATCAATGTTCATGCCTGCTTCTTCAGAGAGTTTCTTTGCCTGTTCGATCTGCTCGGGTGAGATGTCCGTTCCTGTCCATTCTGCGCCGAACTTATACATATTGCGCGGCAAAACGCCCGTGCCGGTACCGAGATCCAAAACCTTCTGGCCCTTTACGCAAAGGCCTCTGTCAGCAACCTTCTGATAGAAGAGATCAGGATAAATGTCCCTGTATTTTGCATAGAACGCTGAAGTCTTGCCCCAGTCAAAGGCTTTGCCTTCGTCGATCCTGTTATCTGTAATGTCCATTTTTATATTCCACCTGGCCAAAAACTATTTATACATTATATCGCAGAGTGTATAGTTAATTATGTAGGGCAGGATAATAGGTTTTCGACAACTTTGGGAGCATAGACATGAAAAATGTTGTTGCATATTTAATCCTTCTATTGGAAACGATAGGAATAATCGCTGCCAGTGTGATATATGCGAACAAGGCTAGTATGCATAGCGCTATCAACATTCAAGTGCCTGATGGCATGCAGCTTACGCTCAGTAAGGAAATTGAAATCGATACAGCAGACGGCTCTATTGTGTTGTCTGAAGGAACTGTTGTAACACCCGAATACATATTCCCGCACGATGTACATTTTCAATATGAAGGAACGAACAAAAGGGTTCACGCCGACTGGGACAATTTCAAAGAGAAACAACAGTTAGAAGCTCTTAAGATCAAGGCTGAACACGACCTTGAAGATCGGATCGAAAAAGGCAAATTCAAATGTATTGCTATTGGCGCTGCAATAGGAATAGTCTGGCTAGTTTTAGGCGGCATATTGAGCAGCATGCTGATTAAACACGAGAAAGGAATAATCGCAATCATTATCCATGGTATCGTGATTATGATTATCATCTTTAACCTTTACACACTTAATGCGTATTTGTGGCATTGATAATAAGGAAGAGGGGGACATATGAGCGCAATACAAGGAAAATCTAAGTCACAAAACATATGGTTTGTAATAACAACGATCCTGATGTTTCTCTTAGTTGCCTTTTATGGGTTTATTAAAGCAGCTCAAAATGCAAAAGGGGTAACTGAAGGTTATAAAGCAAGCATCACATTGAAAGAAACGGTTGTGCTTGATAATGATTATGTTGTAAATGCATATGGCGGTCCGGTTACCCTTGAAGCTGGAACGAAAGGCGAGATTTTCGATCCGATCGACTGGTTTATGGAAAAACATCAATATAATCATATCAGAGCAAGTTTTCCTGTTGATGAAGGCAACGAAATAAGTGTCATTTTGGGATATGAGATGGAAAGAGAAGCGGATACAGGAATATTTGTTGATGCTTACAATGCAATTTACATATCACAATCCAAAAATGAAAAAGCACGGAATAATATTATTAATTCTGAAATTCCTGTAATAAACATTAACAAAATTAATGATTCACAGAAGATAACTTCTGAGTTCAATCAAATGTATGCAAGGTTCCATCAGAGAGTAAAGCAGGCTTTAGACAACGGCTGTATAATCGGCGCGATCTGTGCTTTTGTAATGGTGGCAGCCGTTTGGCTCGTCAAGATCCTTATACGCAATGAAAAGGTGGGAAAGGTACTTTTAATACTTACCATTTGCTTTGATGTTCTTATGGTACATGTTGATGTAATTTATGATTATCTGATCAAAGCAATGGCATAGAATTATAACCCCTTAATAAACTTATCCGCCATTTCCGGCCATGCGCATACTTCAGGGAACTTGGGCGCATTAGGATCGTAGGGCCAGGGCTTTAAGAAATCAAGCAAACTTTCAGGGTCGCCGTCGAATTCGATGAGACCCTCTTTTATTGCCTTTACGAGCGCGAAGCTCTGCTCTGCGGAATAAGGTTCGCC
>JAEFBA010000039.1 GCA_016292145.1 Saccharofermentans sp. | reverse complement strand
GACCCGCGGCGCACTCCGTAAACCGCTTACTGCTGCTTCCTTCCGGACCTGACAGGGTTCACAGCCCGAAATCGCACGGGACCTTGGCCGGCGGCAGACCGCGCGGGACGAACTCGTATTTCAAACATTAGGATTATAGCATAAAAGAAAAATATATAAATTCAATTATGAGGACAATTGACGTGAAGCAGAGAATAATTGAGCTTGCTTTTCTGCACAAGCGAACGGAGTCCGCGCGGAAGCCTTAAGCAGGCGAGATGATTTTTTGCGTTATTTATAACACTTCTCAATATATTTCTGTGTATAGCTTCCGAGTGTGGCGATCGCAGTTCCTGCAGATTCTGAAGAGGCAGCTTCAACATAGATTATGAGGGCGAACGGTTCCTTGTAATCTACGATCGCACATTCCATGTATGCCTTGCGGTCGGTGTTGCGGCCAAGAACATGAAGGATCCTTGTATCCTCAGGGAATGCGGCACTTAACGGTGAGGCGACTTCATTGGCTGCCAGGTCATTTAAAAGACGCTGGTTTACCTGAGGGTTGATCGTGAACGTGCGGTAGATATAAGAAAGATACTGACCCATGTCATAGCATGAAATGGTACCGGTGGTGCGGTATTCCTTGCCGCTGTAATCCTTATAGATAACCTTGTCATCAAATGAGATATAGCCGCTTATCTTCTTTATCTCAGCTAAGGCTTCCTCCATGCCGCCGAGTTTGTTGATAAGGAAATTCAGCGCGACACTGTCATTTTTCGCGATCGAATAATAAAGGATCGTCCTCATATAGAACTGTTTCCCGTAAGAGTATGTTTTGGCGATATAAGAGGAATTGCGCGTTCCCTTGGAGCTTCCGTCATATGTAACGACCTCGGAAAGGGGTCCCGTTATGCCTGCGTTCTTATCGTAAAAAACGATCGCGGCGGGAATGGCCATGGCGCCTGAAGGGACGACCGGATCGAGCTCATCAACACCCAGACGTTCGCCGCTGGATAATGAGATGAACTCATAGCAGATCCTTATATTCGAATGGCTTTTCTGATAAGCCGTAACCTCTTCCTTGAGCTCGTCGAGATATACGGCACGCTGCTGGTATGAGGCTGTCTGGATCCCGATAGGCTTAAAACTGAAGTTCCTGTCCTCCATGAAGGGTTCAGGTGAGTTGTCCTGGGTACGGCCGGAATCAGGTGAAATGGTAGGTGTCGGCGTCGCAGCGAGCACCGCATGCGGTACGGTGGTCGTTGCGGTCGTCGTTACCTCTGTAGTTGTTTCCGTTGTTGTATGTACAGGCCTCTGGTAAGCCGAATAAGCAGTGGTCGTGCTGGTTGCGGCACCGACAAGTCCGGGATACATAAGTTTGTAGGTATCCTGAGCGGACGCGATCGAGCTTATGAATACTACTACGAAAGTAATCGCAAGCAGGATCAGGACGATCACTAGCGTACGCTTTTTACGGGATGTCTTTATCCCTTCGGCTTTTTTCAGAAATGTCGGATTCGGCCTTTTCATCGAATATCAGAACAGTCCTGTGATCACACCGTTGTTATCGATGTTGATATCCATAGCGGCAGGATGCGGGGGAAGACCCGGCATGGTTACGATCGTACCCGTAAGGATAACGAGATAGCCGGCACCTGCGGAGATATAACAGTCTCTTACCGTAAGCGTGAAGCCTTCGGGATTGCCGAGCTTCTTCGGATCATCGGAAAGCGAATATTGTGTCTTTGCGATGCAGATAGGAAGATTGCCGTAACCCTTCTTTACGAATTCGTCGATCTTGGCCTGAGCTTCAGGGAAGATGTCGACCTTGCCTGCGCCGTAGACCTTTGTTGCGACCTTGGTGATCTTCTCTTCAACGGAATCTGTAAGCTCATAGCTGTAAACAGGATTCCTGGGCTTGTTCTGAGAAAGGATAGAGACAGCCTTGTTGGCGAGGTCGATACCGCCTTCGCCGCCCTTGGCAAAGATCTCGGCGGGAGCGAACTCGGCGCCTGTAGCCTTGCATGCTTCTTCAACTATAGCGAGTTCTTCTTCGGTATCCGTAAGGAACCTGTTGGAGGCAACGAGGACCGGGATGCCGAAATTCTGCATGTTCTGAATGTGTCTCAATACGTTTGCAAGACCGGCCTTAACAGCTTCCGGATTAGGATTGGAGAGCTCGGCCTTAGGAATGCCTGCATTGTACTTAAGAGATCTTACTGTAGTTACGATAACTACGAGATCAGGCCAGATGCCGAGATCTCTGCACTTGATATCAAGGAACTTCTCAGCGCCCAAGTCAGCACCGAAGCCTGCTTCGGTTACGACGATGTCGCTGAGCTTTAATGCTGTCTTTGTTGCGATGCATGTATTGCAGCCGTGTGAGATGTTCGCGAAAGGTCCGCCGTGAACAAGAGCGGGAACACCTTCCAATGACTGGACGAGGTTAGGGCACATAGCGTCCTTAAGGCATGTAACAAGGCTTCCCGTAGCGCCGAGCTGGCCTGCAGTTACGATGTTTCCGTCCATGTCATAAGCGATCGCGATCCTGTCTAATCTTACCTTGAGGTCATCCATATCCTTTGCAAGGCAGAGGATAGCCATGATCTCGGAAGCTGCAGTGATCTGGAAGATCTCAGGACGCGTAACGCCCTTTGTACCGCCGCCGACACCGACAGTTACTGCTCGAAGGCATCTGTCGTTCATGTCGAGACACCTCTTCCATAAGATCCTGTCCTTATCGATGTTCAAGCTGTTGCCCTGGAAAAGGTGGTTGTCGATGAGGGCAGCAAGAAGGTTATTTGCCGTAGTGATAGCGTGGAGGTCACCTGTGAAGTGGAGATTGATATCCTCCATCGGAACGACCTGTGAGTAGCCGCCGCCGCAGGCACCGCCCTTGACGCCGAATACGGGTCCTAATGAGGGTTCTCTTAACGCCAGGATAGGATTCTTGCCGACAAGCTTTAAGCCCTGTGCGAGTCCGATGCTTACTGTTGTCTTGCCTTCGCCTGCGGGTGTGGGGTTCATCGCCGTAACGAGGATGAGCTTGGCATCAGGTCTTTCAGGCAGATCCCGGATGTAGTTCAACGGGAGTTTTGCTTTGTACTTTCCGTAGAATTCGAGCTTGTCAGGATCGATTCCTGCCTGCTCTGCTACTTCTGCGATGGGCTTGATCTTTGCACTCTGGGCTATCTCGATATCACTAAGCATTTTTGACCTCTCCTATCTGTTTTTTAGAGTAATGCTACGATTGTATTGTAAAAAGAATGCCTTTTCAATGAGAGTTAAAAGCTCTTCTGTAAGAAAATAGAAAAAATTCTCCCTAACCACTATATTTTGTGAGATTGCCGCTGTTTTTTTACTAAATGTTGTGTTTTCTCGTTGACAATATGTCAAGGAAATGTTAGCATTGGTGCAAGTTTGGTAATATTTCCGTAATGTTCCTTTAAGGCGTTTGCAATATTTATCAACAATTCTCCGGGCGGAGGGAAGACGTATGATTATCAGTTCCGATTTGGAAATGTGCAAGAGTAAGTTTCAAGAGCTCATCGGCAAGCGAATAGTTTGCAAGACCAACGGCGGACGCAAGAGGATCATCACATACATCGGTACAGTCGAGCACTGCTATCCCAATGTTTTCACAATGCTTTGCAAGAACGAAGCAGGCAAGGAATCGCTCGTATCCTTCTCATATATCGATGTTCTCACAAGAACAGTCAGAGTAGGCATCATGCCTGAGAAGTCACAGGAAGTAGTAGCAGTCTGATCCTGAACAAATGAGCTGATCATAAGGCACTGTCAGAACTGATTCGGTCAGGTTTTGACAGTGCTTTTTTATGGGAACATGCTGCCGCAGGCAGTTCGGAATTTTGATTTATATATTCTTGTAAGGTAAAATTGAATTACATATCCTTTTGCTTTGTTTGATTTTAGGAGATCCTTATGGATTCTTATGAAATAACAGCTAATGCCAAATTGAATCTTTTTCTGCGCGTCCGCGGGATACTTCCAAACGGCTATCACAGCTTATATTCGATAATGCAGGAAATAGATCTTGCAGATAATCTCACTATCAACATCTATCCCGAACGCGAGTGCGGTTTTGATATCAAATGCATCGGCAGGAATGATATCGATCCGGAGAAGAACCTCTGCAGCAAAGCCAGAGACAGGTTCATCTCGATGCTTAGGAAAAAAGCCGAGACAGATCCTTCGATCCCGGATGCCGGCCGCTGGAAGAGAAATGAATTCCCTTATATCGAGATAGTCCTTACAAAGCGCATTCCGTCTGAATCCGGAATGGGCGGCGGAAGCTCTGATGCTGCAGCCGTACTTATGGTCCTTCAGGAGCACTTCGGCAATCCGTTTACGGATGAAGAGCTTAACCAGCTTGCAGTAAATGTCGGCGCGGATGTCCCGTTCTTCCTTTACGGAGGGACATGTCTCTGCGAGAAAGTCGGCGAGGATATAAGGGTTCTAACGCCGCTGTCGGATATACCGCTTCTTATCGTAAAGCCCAAGGAGGGCGTATCGACTCCCGAGTGCTTCCACGCCATAGACAGCAAACCTTTGCCGGTATTCGACGAAGAACGGTATGAGGCATATATTGCAGGACTTAATGAAGGTGAAGGCGATCCCTTTACGAGGTTCCTTAAGGGCGGAGAGCTCCTTACAAATGATCTCGAGATTCCGTCTGAAGAAAAGGTCCCCCTGATAAAGAAGGTAAGGGAAACGCTCCTTTCAACGGGCGCAGGTTTCAGCCGCATGACCGGTTCCGGCAGCGCTGTTTTCGCGATGTATGACAGTATTGAAACAAGAGATAAGGCTTATGAGCAGATAAAGAACGTGCCTGAATTCTCCGGCTGCGACATCTTCTGTTCGAAGACCATATAACGTGCTTATAGGTCTTTAGCCCTTTAAATCGTACGCGAAAAGGCCTCTCATATAGCCTCTGGAATTCTCCGAATCTATCAGCCTGAATCCTCTTTTGGCGTAGAATTCGACCATGTTCTTATTGGTTGCCGCGGAGTGCAGGAGAATGCATTCTGCGCCTGATCCGGCTGCCAGATCGACGGCCCTTGTCATGAGGTCTATTCCAAGGCCGGTCTTCCTGTACTTTTCGAGAACAGCAAATCTTGAGATATAAGAAGATTCTCCAAGGTCTTTCAAGTATTCGAAAGTCTTGTCCGAGAAGTTATAGACAAGGGGATTGGGGCATTTCTTGATGCAGATCGAACCGACGATCTTACCGTCCGTCTCAGCCACGAGGCAGGTCTGCCGCGATATCCTGTCGGCAACGCTCTCGATGCTCTCGGTCATGGCTTCGAGCATCGAAGAGGATATTCCCGAATCCGCGCAATAAGTAAGCATCGCGCTTCTTAAGAGGCGCGATACTTCAGGTGCGTCATTGACGCCTGCTGTTCTTATTACGGGGCTTGTATTCATCAGTTAAGGAAGCAGTTTACGAGGATTGCCTTATGAGCGTGGAGTCTGTTCTCAGCTTCGTCGAAAACAACGCTCTGAGGTCCGTCGATAACGTCTTCAGTAACTTCATAGCCTCTGTAAGCAGGGAGGCAGTGCATGAAGATTGCATCCTTGTGAGCTACGCCCATGAGCTTTGAATTAACCTGATAGTTCTTGAAGATCTCAACTCTCTTAGCCTTCTCAGCTTCCTGGCCCATGGATGTCCATGTGTCTGTATAGATAACGTCAGCGCCTTCAGCTGCTTCGAAAGGATCTTCTGTCATGACGATCTTAGAGCCTGTTACCTTGGCATCTTCCTTGGCTTCAAGAACATACTTGTCAGGGCATGTGTAATCCTTAGGGGAAGCAACGGAGATGTCCATTCCTGCCTTTGCGCAAGCGTGAAGGAGGGAATTTGCCATGTTGTTTCCGTCGCCCAGGTAAGCCATCTTGAGACCCTTAAGCGCGCCCTTGTGCTCCTTGATCGTAAGTAGGTCAGCCAATACCTGTGTAGGGTGCTGGTCGTCTGTAAGACCGTTGATTACAGGGATCTTTCCGTATTTAGCAAGGTCTTCAACGTCCTGGTGCTTGAATGTTCTGATCATGATGCCGTCGACCATGCCGGACAATACGTTAGCCGTGTCGTAGATGGTCTCGCCTCTGCCGATCTGGATGTCATTGTTGCTCAGGAAAAGAGCCATGCCGCCCAGCTGGTACATTCCGACTTCAAAGGAGACTCTCGTTCTTGTGGAAGACTTTGTGAAGATCATGGCAAGTGTCTTTCCCTTAAGAAGGTGGTGCTCGATGCCGGCCTTTGTCTTTGCCTTAAGATCTACTGCCACGTCCAGAAGGTAATCAAGGTCTTCGAAGGAAACGTCTCTGTGGAAATCAATATAATGCTTCATTGTAATTACTCCTTAGCTGTCGGTATTAATCGTCGTTGTCGATAATGTCTATGTCCTTGCCGTCTGTCAGGGCCTTTTCTTTTTCTGCGGTAAGGCCTAACTGGTCAAGCTTGTCGATCTTTGCGTTGTTTACGCTTGATGCTTTTTCCTTGATCTGCTTCTTGGAAGGGATAGCATCCTTGAGCTTGTCGAAGACATTCTTCGGGCCCTGAACGTTCTTTAAGATCTTGTCGAGTGCCTTGATGAACTGGTTTGCCTGGGCCTTTGTGATGATGAGCGGAGGTGCAAGCCTGATCGTTGATTTGCCGATAGCGCTTACGAGGATGCCCATTGAGAATAACTGTTCGCGCATGCCCTGGGCTGTGATCGTATCATCGAATTCGATACCGATAAGAAGGCCCTTGCCCCTTACCGAACGGATGCAGTTATACTTAGCCCTTAATTTGCCCAGCTTATCGAAGAGCTCTTCGCTTACTTCTCTTACGTTATCGATGATGTTATCTTCTTCGATAGTCTCGAGTACGGCATTTCCGGCAGCACATGCCAGGGGGTTTCCGCCGAATGTCGAGCCGTGATCGCCGGGCTTCATGCCTGTAGCAATGGCGTTTGTTGTGAGCATGGCACCGATCGGAACACCGCCGCCCAAGCCCTTTGCGAGCGTCATGATGTCAGGCTGTACGCCGTAGTTCTGATAGCAGAACATCTTGCCGGTACGTCCTACACCTGTCTGGACTTCGTCGAAGATAAGAAGGATACCCTTCTCGACGCAGAGCTTCTTTATAGCCTGGATGTATTCGAGGTCAGCGGGATGAACGCCGCTCTCACCCTGAATGAGCTCGAGCATGATAGCTGCAGTCTTGGGAGTTACTGCCTTGATCATGGCGTCAATGTCGTTATAAGGAACATAGACAAAGCCCGGAAGATTAGGCGCGAAAGGCATCTGGAACTTTTCCTGGCCTGTTGCGGCAACTGTTCCCATCGTTCTTCCGTGGAAGCTCATCGTTGCCGTGATGATCTCATACTTGTTTAAATCCTTATAGTAGAAATAGCTTCTTGCGAGCTTGATCGCTGCTTCGTTGGCTTCAGCACCGGAATTGCAGAAGAAGACCTTGTCGGCAAAGCTTGCGCGGCAGAGTCTGTATGCGAGCTCCGACTTCTGCGGAATATAGTAGTAATTGCAGGCATGAATGATGTTCTTTGCCTGGCTGCAGATTGCCGATGTGAGCTTCGGATGAGCGTAGCCCAGGCAGTTAACAGCGATTCCGCCGATCATGTCCAGATACTTTCTGCCTTCGGTGTCATAGAGATAGCAGCCCTTTCCCTTTGTGAATGCAACAGGGAGGAGGTTAAAGACCTGAAGACAATAATTCTTGTCGTAATCCTGAATCAGGGAGAGATCATTTTCTATACTCATAGTGTTCCTTTTTCTCCTTTACGATCATTGTGCCGATGCCATTCTTTGTGAATGTCTCGAGAATAATAGAGTGAGGTATCCTTCCGTCTATTATGTGGGCACGGTCGACGCCGCGCAATACCGTATCAAGACAGCCTTCGATCTTGGGGATCATGCCGCCCTTGATAATGCCTTCCTCGACGAGATCCTTGATGTCCTTCTCGTCCAGAACCGGAATGATGTAGTCAGAACCGTCTTCGAGCTTTCTCAATACTCCGCCGACATCTGTCAGGGTGATGAGCTTGGAAGCGCCCAATGCTACTGCTACTTCAGCTGCGACCGTATCTGCGTTGATGTTATAGCTCTCGCCGTCCTTGCCTACACCGATGGGGGCGATGACAGGGATGTACTCGTCATTTGCGAGCATGGAGATGACCTTTGTGTTGATCTTCTTGATCCTGCCTACAAAGCCGATGTCGATGGCGTTGCCTTCAGCGTCCTCAGTCATCTTCTCTGCTTCGATAAGATTGCCGTCGATGCCGGAGATACCGATAGCCTTTGCGCCTTTTCCGCAAAGGGTGGATACGATGTCTTTGTTGGTCTTGCCGATCAATACCATCTGGGCATACCCCATGGTCTCTTCATCCGTATATCTTAATCCGTTTACGAAATGGGACTCCTTGTTGACCTTGTTGAGCATGTCGCTGATGTCAGGTCCGCCGCCGTGAACGATGACCGGGTTGATGCCGATATACTTAAGGAGAGTGATATCGTCCATTACAGACTGCTTTAATTCTTCGTTGATCATGGCATTTCCGCCGTATTTGATAACGAAGGTCTGGCCCCTCATCTTTCTGATATAGGGAAGGGATTCGATAAGGATCGAAGCCCTGTCCACGTTATTCTTCATGTCTCCCGTGATAACGGGATTCTCTTTCTGTCCTGCCATAATCAGATACCTCTTACGATATTCTTAAGTCCGGTTGTCTCGTCGAAACCGAACATTGCGTTTGCTGCCTGAATTGCCTGAAGTGCTGCGCCCTTGCCGAGATTGTCCTGGGCAGAGAAGAGCTTTATCATGCCTGTGTCGGGATCGAAAACACCGTTGATGTCGATATAGTTCGAACCTGCAACTGCCTTTACGTCAGGCAAAGTCTTTCCGGGAAGCACTCTTACAAAGTTCTCATCTTTATAGAATTCACTGTAGATCTCATTGATCTTCTCAGAAGATACATCTGTGAAATCCTTTGAGGGCTTTACGTAGATGCTCGCGAGCATTCCGCGCTTGAAAGGAGCCAGGTGGGGAGTAAAGGTTACCTTTATGTCTCCGGGGTTCTTTCCTGCAAGGAGCGAGCACTGCTCGGCGATCTCCGTTGTGTGACGGTGGCCAACCGCACCATAAGGCTTGAAAGCTTCGTCTGTCTCACAGAATGCGTAAGCGAGATCTGCTTTTCTTCCTGCTCCGCTGACACCGGATGTAGCATCGATAATGATGGAGTCCTCATCGATAAGATGATTCTTAAGGAAAGGTGCCAGAGCAATGAGCGAGCATGTCGGATAGCATCCGGGATTTGCTACGAGCTTTGCGGTCTTAAGCTCATTTCTGTAGAACTCGGGGATTCCGTAAACTGCTTCTGCAAGGAGCTCCGGATTCGGATGAGTAAGCTTATAAGACTTCTCATATGTAGCGAGATCCTTATATCTGAAGTCACCGCTGTGATCTATTACCTTTGCGCCTGCCTTAAGGAGCTCAGGTACGATCTTTGCGGATACTCCGTGGGGAAGTGCCGTGATAACAAGATCGGAATCTTTTGCAACTTCTTCGTAGGGAAGATCCTCGCAGATAACGTCAACGATGCCCCTGAATTCGGGATAGATCTCAGAATAGGGCTTGCCTGCGAATGTCTGGCTTGTAAGGTGTCGGAATCTGAAGAAGGGGTGTCCGGCAAAGCCTCTTACGAGTTCTGCTCCGACATATCCTGTGGATCCTATAATAGACACATACTTTACAGATTCTTCAATCGCCATTTTAATTGCCTCCGAATAGAGTGGATAATCCCCACCCTGATGTTTGATTTATGCAATATAATGCATAAATATTCAAAAGTCAACTGAAAAATGCATAAATATATTACATAATAATATCAGCGCGGTTCTCTCCGCATAATAACGCATAAGCTGTATTTGTTTTTGAAATAGCGGCAAAGGTCACTTAAACGTAATATAAAATGATGATTTTTCAGGCCCAAAAGGATATATTGCACAATGATAAAAAAGACGAAAAATGCCTCAAATTATTAGATTTGCCGCTTTTTCTTGTACAACACACACAAAATAGTCAGAGACCATTTGATAGATTTACCAAGCAACGGAAATTACTATGCCAAAATAGCAAAACTTTTTTTGGTGAGAGTGTCATATAGTAAACAAATAAGCGTTTTGTTACTATTCTCGTAGTTATCTTGCCCATGTATGTTTGGGCACATTTTTGGAGGTTATAAGTTATGGCAAGTTTATCTTTCCAGCACGTTTACAAGAAGTATGAAGGCGGCGTAGTCGCAGTTTCAGATTTCAATCTTGACGTAGCAGATAAGGAATTCGTTATCCTCGTAGGTCCTTCCGGATGCGGTAAGTCTACAACACTCCGTATGCTCGCTGGTCTCGAAGATATTTCAGAGGGTGAAATCTATATCGACGATCGTTGTGTAAACGACGTTCTCCCTAAGGACAGAGACATCGCAATGGTATTCCAGAACTACGCTCTCTATCCTCACATGTCAGTTCGTGACAACATGGCATTCGCACTTAAGCTCAGAAAGATGCCTAAGGACGAGATCAACCGCCGTGTTCAGGAAGCAGCTAAGATCCTTGAGATCGAGCACTTGCTTGACAGAAAGCCTAAGGCTCTCTCCGGTGGTCAGCGTCAGAGAGTTGCTCTCGGCCGTGCTATCGTACGTGACCCTAAGGTCTTCCTCATGGACGAGCCTCTCTCCAACTTGGACGCTAAGCTCCGTGTACAGATGCGTGTTGAGATCACAAAGCTCCACCACAGACTTAAGACAACATTCGTTTACGTTACACACGACCAGACAGAAGCTATGACGATGGGTACCAGAATCGTAGTTATGAAGGACGGCTTCATCCAGCAGGTTGACTCTCCTACGGAGCTCTATGACAACCCGGTTAACACATTCGTTGCAGGATTCATCGGAATGCCTCCTATGAACTTCATCAATGCTGTTATCAACGTTGAGGGTTCTGATGTATTCGTTTCTTTCGAGAACGTTACAATCAAGCTTCCTGAGAGATATGCAGTTGAGGAAGTTATGGAGCGCGACGGTCAGGAAGTTATCTTCGGTGTAAGACCTGAGGCTATCACAGACGATATCACATACGTAACAGATCACCCTGAATCAGCATTCACAGCTGACGTAGACGTCGTAGAAATGCTCGGTGCTGAGACATATCTCTATGTCACAGTTAACGGATCACTCCCGCTCACATGCCGTGTTGACCCTACAACATCCCAGTCTGCAGTTGGTCAGGTTGTTGACCTCGCAGTTGACTCCAACCGTATCCACCTCTTCGACAAGGATACAGAGCAGAGCATCATTTCCTAATAGTAATTAATCTTAGAACCTCAATTCAGAGGCCGTGAATTCTTAATAAGAGTTCACGGCCTCTTTTTATGTGGCAAATCAGTGTCAGTTCTGCCCTTAAAACTTGCACCTTTTAAAGAAAAATAATATCATTTAATGTAGCGTTTTATGGACGTTCATAATGCTTCTTGAGAGGTGGAAACCATGGAAGAGATTAAAAAGTGCATGCGTCAGGTTAAGACAATTATCTCCGTTAACTGCGGAGTGATTGATACGGCAGGTAAGATCTTGGCTGCTACGAATGAGATCGGTGAAGAAGAGACCGATCCTTCATTCAGAGCCGTTGTTTCATCAGACAACCTTTTCGCTTCCACCGCTGACAGAACTTATCTGAAAGTGTTTATCGGAGAACAGCTCAAATATATCCTTTATATTGAGAGCACTGATCCTGATGCGAAGATCTCTTTGCAGCTCATCGCTGAGTGGATGAAGACTCTTGTCAAGGAGAAAGGTACTGATGCGGAGAAGGCGATCTTCATCCGTAATGTTCTGCTTGATAACGAGATCAGATCAGAAGTTCCCATGATCGCGAGAGGATATAAGATCGACTGCAATAATCCGAGACTTGTTCTTGTTGTAAGAACAGGCGCAGAGCAGAGTGCAGAGGCATTCGAGATACTGCAGAATCTCTATACGGATTCTGATGTTGCTACGGTCATCTCCATGGATGACACGACAGCTATCGTAATAATCGATGCTCTTGAGTCACAGGTAAGTGAGGATACAAAAGACAGCTTCATCGAGGAGACTTCACAGTCCGTACTGGCATGCCTTACTTCTGAAGGCTGCAAGGCAAAGGTTGCCGTAGGTTCGGTAGTCGGTTCATTTATGGATATCAGCAAGTCTTATTCAGATGCCATGACTGCACTTAAGGTATCCAAGATCTTCGACGGCGAATCAGATCTCTCCAGATACGACAAGCTCGGCTTGGGCAGACTTATCTATCAGCTCCCTAAGCCTCTTTGCGAGATGTTCATCAGGGAAGTATTCCCCAACGAAGCATTTAAGCAGTTGGATGAAGAGACCAGGACCACGATCGATACATTCTTTGCGAACGATCTTAACGGTTCTGAGACTTCAAGAGAGTTGTTCGTTCACAGAAATACTCTCGTATACAGACTCGAAAAGGTTAAGACCAAGACAGGTCTTGACTTAAGGAAATTTGACGACGCGGTACTCTTTAAGATGGCGACCATGGTAAGAACCTACATCGATTATCTTAACGATACCAATGACAACAAGATCAGGTAAACAAATTGATTGATTTTATTGATGTAGAGAAAACATACGCTTCCGGAGTTGAAGCTTTAAAGGGGATAAACCTTACTATCGATGATGGCGAATTTGTCTTCATAATAGGAAAATCAGGATCAGGAAAGTCGACCCTGCTCAAGTGCATCACTTGTGAGGAGAGACCCACTTCAGGCAAAGTAACTATCGATAATTTCGATATTTCTCATATGAGCCGCGCGCTCGTACCTTATCTGCGCCGTAAGATCGGAATGATCTATCAGGACTTCCGTCTTATAGAGACAAAGACCGTCGCCGAGAATGTAGCATTCGCAGGCGAGATCATCGGCGTACCCAAGCAGAGCCTTATGAATACGGTTCAGATCTGCTTATCCGTAGTAGGACTTAAGGATAAGGCAGACTGTTATCCGCAGGAACTCTCAGGCGGTGAGCAGCAGAGAGTTGCCATTGCACGTGCGATGGTCAACAACCCGAGCCTTATCGTTGCAGACGAGCCTACGGGCAACCTTGACCCTGAGACATCAGAGGCCATCATGGCGATGCTCCTTGAGATCAACAGGAACGGCGGCACCACGATAATCATCTGCACACACGACAGCACGATGGTTGACCGTATGAAGCAGCGAGTAATCGAGATCGATGACGGTCTCGTCTTAAGAGACGAGAAGGACAGCAGCTACAAGGGCGAGACTGAACACGATGCACTCGCAGTTCAGGCACAGAGAACGTCTCTTTACAGCGGAGCAGTTGCAAGCCCCGTTGCTTTCGGTGATGACGAAGCATATAACGATGATTATGATGATGCCGAATATGCTGACACCAAGGCTTCTGTACCGTCACCTGACGGTGTGCTCTTCGGTGAGACAACCGCAAGAGAATATGAGCCTGTTGAAGAATCCTTCAAGCCCGAGTTTGACCTTGATAAGGATGTAACACCTATTACTTCCATTCCTGATGAGATCTTTAACGGCAGTAATGAGCCGAAGGTAACTGAGATCACTGAGGTTTTCGAGATCTCAGAATCAGAAGACAAGGAAGAAGAGCCTTTTGAGGTTAAGGATGAAGAGGCAGCACCTGCCAAGGAACCTGCTCTTTCAGAGAAACCCAAGGCAGAAGTAAAAGAAGAGATCAAAGAAGAAATAAAAGAGGGAGCTGAAGAAGAGCCTGCAGAACCCCAAAGGGCTGAGGTCATTGAGATCAACATCCCTGAAGACACTACATCCTTCTCATTCGGCGATGAGGATAAAAAGGCTCCTGCCGCACCTGCAAAGGCCGCTGCCGCTCCTTCAAAGAAGAACATGAATCTCGATCCCGACATCGATCCTGATGAAGATCTTTCATATCCTGAAGAGGAACCTGATAATTCCAGGCTGATCAAGCGTGAGTTCAAGCGCAGGGAAAGGGAAGAGAAGGCTGCCTTGAAGGAAGCCAAGCGCAAGGAAAAGCTTGATAAGAAGAAAAAGGTAAGAAGGACAGATTTCAAGCCCGGAACTGATATTGATATGATGCCGGAGGATGATGAATAATGACCGTAAGAGCTTTAATTAATTCTATCAAAGAAGGCTTTCGCGGAATCATCAGACATCCGCTCGTAACCATAGCCTCAATTACAACGATCATGCTGATGCTCATTATCATGGGAGCTTTCTACATGTTCTCCGTAAATGCAAGAAGGATCATGAGAAAGCTTGCGCAAAGGCCTCCTATCGAGGTCTATATGACGCTTCAGTCGACTGAAGAAGAGAGAAATGTTGTTGCCCAGAAGCTTGCCGACAACCCGAACATCATCGAGTATACGATGGCTTCTCCTGAGGAGAACTACAACAGCTTCAAGTCCAATCTCGGATCTTCCTCATCCATCCTGGACGATTTCGATTACAACATGTATCTGCCTTATACATTCAGCATCAGGCTTCAGGATCCTTCGATCGCAAATGAAGTTTGCGCAGACATTCAGACCTATACCGGAGTATCAAAGGTTGCCCAGGAAAGCAACGTAATGACATTCCTTACCAAGGCCTCAAGGATCGTAAATGTTACAACGGCAGTGTCATTCGTAGTCCTTTTCGTAATCGCATTGTTCATCATCTCGAACATGGTCCGTATTTCCGTTTACTCGAGAGCTTCGGAGATTGAGATCATGAAATTCGTCGGAGCCACAAACAACTACATAAGACTTCCTTATATAACGGAAGGTGCCATTGTAGGACTGTTCAGCGCTCTGACTTCATGGGCGATCACGACGATCGTCTACCATTCGGTCTATGCAAGGGCAATGAGCTCGATCGATCCGACAAGTTTCTATTCCCTGGCTACGACCAGATCACTCATGTGGCATGAGCTTGTAATCCTTGTCATAATGGGACTTATAATCGGTGCAGTAGGAAGCGGTATTTCAGTACGTCAATATATCAAAGTGTGAGGCATATCATGATAAACACGGAAACTATTGAGAGAAATGAGATAAAAGTAAATAAGAACGGCAGGATCATCAGAAAGATATCGATGTTCTTTGTTGCCCTGATCTGCTGTTTTATAGCGACGGCATCAAGCTCATGGCTTAATTCCGAGCGTGTCGTTGCAGTAGGCGGCGTACCGGTCCTCGTTAACAAGGTAACCCAGGAAGACATCAATAACGCAAAGAAGAAGAGAGATGCTGCAAAGCAGGAAGCCAATAAGGCCAAGGAAAAGATCACAAACCTGAAGGGCCAGAAGGATCAGCTCACAGGCGAACTCTCAAAGCTTAATAAGGCTAATGCAGATCAGAAAGCACAGTATGAGCTTATCGCTTCACAGCTGCAGGCAGCTCTCGATGAGAAAGCCGCAGCTCTTGATGAGTATATTGCAGCACAGGAGCATCTCGAGCAGCAGCAGAAGCTCTTTACGGACAGGATCACGATCATGTTCGAATACCAGAACAAGTCAACGCTGGAAGTCCTTTTGGAATCTGACAGCCTTGCAGGCTTCTTTACGAACATGGAAGTCATTACTCTCATTGCCGATGCCGATGCACAGGCAGTTGACATGCTCCAGTCCGCATTGGACGACGCTGAGCTCCAGGCAGACATCAAGCTCCAGCACGCTGAAGAGATGCAGGGTATTGCCGATGAGAAGAAGAGACAGTTAGAAGAGCTCGAAAAGCTTATCGGACAGACTGAGGCCACGATCGATGACGTTAACACGAGCATCGATTCATGGGAGAAGAAGGAAGACGAGCTTGAGGCTGAGGCAAAGAAACTCGAAGCCAAGATCAAGAGCCTCCAGACCCAGTACAATAAAGAGAATGCTGCAACAGGCGGCGGCGGAGCCGGCTCGACAACATATAACAGCGGCGGCACAAAGAACGTCGGCGGTATCACATGGCGCTGGCCTACATATTGCACCAGCATTACTTCTTATTACGGATACAGAATCCATCCCGTATATAAGACAAAGAAGTTCCACTCCGGTGTAGATATCGGTGCAGGTTATGGTGATACGATCATGGCTGCAGCTTCCGGCACGGTAATCCTCGTTTCAGAACCTGTTGAGGGTAAGAACAAGGGCGGTTCCGGTTACGGAAATTACTGCATCATCGATCACGGCAACGGATATACAACGCTTTACGGACATGCAAGAGACATCTATGTCAAGGAAGGCCAGAAGGTCTCCCGCGGTAAGGCGATCGGCGTAGTCGGAAGCACAGGTACATCAACTGGTGCACACCTCCACTTCGAAGTCCGTGTCAACGGCAGCACTACAAATCCGCTTAACTATCTGCCGTAATTCCTTATGGACGACAGCTTTTACGACATACTTGCCCTTCACTACGATGATCTTCAGATAAACGGCGATACTTCAGCCTGGGGACCGTATATTTACGGACTTATCGGCGATTACTGCAAGGCAAAAGATCCTTCGGTCACTGATCTCGGCTGCGGCACAGGTGTCGTAACGAATTATCTGGCTTCAAAGGGAATGAATGTAACGGGTGTCGATCTTTCCCCGGACATGCTCGCTCTGGCTTCGGCAGGAGATGAGTCGGGAACGGTTTCCTGGATATGCGCCGACATTACTTCTTATGAAGGTCCTTCATGCGGATGCTTTATCTCCACGATGGATACGGTCGGTCACATTACGGATCCCGAAGATCTTGCCAAGATCTTTAAGACGGTATCAGAAAGCCTTGAAGAAGGCGGTGTATTCATCCTCGATACAACGACAAAGAATCATTTCGAGAAGTCGCTGGGCGAGAATGTATTCTACGAAGACTACGATGATTTCACGCTCCTCTGGGTAAATCATTACGATAAGGAGAATAAGATCAATCACGCCGAGCTCACGCTTTTCGAGCTCTCGGAAGATGACCTTTATGAGAGATACGACGGCGAACTCACCGCAAGATTCTATTCTCCGGAAGAGATAGAAGACATGGCCCGAAAGGCAGGACTTAATAAGCTTGCAGTATTCGGGGAACTGAACAGGGAAGCCCCGTCGGATAAAGACGAGCGCATTTTCTTCGTATTCGGTAAATAATTTAAATATAAGGAACAGACATGGCAGATAACGCATATTACGTACCAGGCGCGCCCGAAGACTTAAGGAAAGACCACATCGTAAGGGCCGAAGGCTTAGGCGGTCTTGTTAAGTGCCTTTGTGTAAGCACGAAGACCGTATGCGAGACTGCCAGGATCATGCATCAGATGTCGCCTGCAGCAACCGCAGCACTCGGAAGGTTCATGACCGGATCCATACTGATATCCGAATCAATGAAGAATCCCGGTGATACGCAGACAACGATAATCAGGGGCGACGGTCCGATGGAAGGCATGACATGCGTTACAGATTTCGGCTTCAAGGTCAGGGCTTATCCCATGGAACCCGTTGTTCCGACAGAGTATCATAAGCCCGGCAAGATAAACGTCGGTGCGGCAGTAGGCAAGGGAAGCCTTACCGTTGTAAGGGATATCGGTCTTAAAGAGCCCTATGTCGGTGTGTCCGAACTGGTTTCCGGCGAGATCGCGGAAGACTTTGCATATTATCTGGCTAAATCTGAACAGACCAAGTCGATAGTTTCTTTGGGCGTACTGATCGAAAAGGGTGAAGTCTCACATGCCGGCGGACTCATGGTCCAGCTCCTGCCCGGTGCCGGTGAAGATGAGATATCTTATCTGGAGAAGAGAGCAGCAGGATTCCCTGAGATCTCGTTCCTCTTCAATGAAGGATTTACTCCCGCACAGATAATCGACCTCTTCATGGGCGATCCCGACCTCAAATATCTCGACGGCAAGGAAGTAGAGTTTAAGTGCAACTGCAGCAGGGAAAGAATGCTGTCAGGTCTTGCCGCACTCGGCAAAAAAGATCTTGAAGAGATCACAAAAGACGGCAAGCCAATCGAGACAGTATGCAGATTTTGCAACAGTAAATACGTTTTTGAGCCCGATGAGCTTAAAAAACTTTAAAAATATAGGCAAAACTGTAAAAAAGTGCTTGCAAATCCCAAAACAAGATAGTAGAATACCTTTCGCACGCGTCTAAACAGGGTGTATTATGCCCTTTCAAGAACGGGTGATAAGGCTTTGATAACGGAGATTGCCACGAGGTGGGGCGCCAGCTGCGCGGAAACTCACGAGGTGGGTAACTTCGAAGGAGCCGAAGGCAGAGGATACGATCCGATGCCGTCTCAGAACCCGATGGTTCGGAGAGTTCGAAGCAGTACGTTACTGCCCAGAGAACCAAAGTGCCGCCTTAAGGTGGTAACTGGATAGTCTGGGTTTTTGAATGGAAAGCCAAGACACTCCCGACAGGGTTGAGAAAAAGAAATACAGCTTATAGTAAGGAGGCCAACAAAATGGCAACAAAGACAACAATGGTCAGAATTAAGCTCAAGGCTTATGATCACAAGATTCTCGACGAGAGCGCTAAGCTCATCGTAGATGCACTCGCACGCGACGATGCAAGCTTCTCCGGTCCTATCCCGCTCCCTACTGAGAAGGAGATCATCACGATCCTCCGTTCACCTCACGTAAACAAGGATTCACGTGAGCAGTTCGAGCAGAGAACTCACAAGAGAATCATCGACGTCTACACACCGTCCTCCCAGACGATGGAAGACATTGCAAAGCTTGACATGCCTGCAGGCGTTACTATTGAAGTAAAGGTCAAATAATAACGCATGACGGCTTAAATCGGTTTTTAAAGGATTGCCAAGCCTTAAGAACCGAGGTCACGTTCTTCGGAAAACCGTTGAACCAATAACCTAAATAGGAGGAAAGAACTTTATGACGAAATTCATCATTGGCAGAAAGTCCGGCATGACACAGTTGTTCGACGATAACGGCAACGTAATTCCGGCAACCGTTATAAGCTGCGAGCCTATGTACGTGCTCCAGAACAAGACGGTAGAGACTGACGGATACAAGGCCTGCAAAGTAGGCACAGGTTCCATCAGAGCAAAGCTTGTAAACAAGCCTGACGCAGGACAGTTCAAGAAGGCTGACGTTGAGCCTAAGAGAATTATCCGCGAATTCACACCCGACGAGGAGTACAGCCTCGGACAGGAGATCAAGGTATCCGATATGTTTGCAGTCGGCGACAAGGTTGACGTATCAGGCGTATCAAAGGGTAAGGGTTTCCAGGGTAATATCAAGCGTCACGGCCAGAAGGGCGGACCTGACGGCCACGGCTCCATGTATCACAGAAGAGTCGGTTCCATGGGCGCTACTTCCACACCCGGTAGAGTTGTACCCGGTAAGAAGATGCCTGGACACATGGGCGCAGTTAACTGCACAGTACAGAACCTTAGCGTTGTCATGGTTGACGGCGAGAGAGGAATCCTCGTAATCAGAGGCGCAATTCCCGGTCCTAAGGGCGGCATCGTAACAGTTCAGAATACTGTTAAGGCATAAGACGGAGGAACAAAATAATGGCTAAAATTGATGTTAAAGATTTGACAGGTGCCGTTACGGGTTCCATCGAGCTTTCCGATGAGATTTTCGGCATCGAGCCCAACGAAGCTGCTATGTCTACAGTTGTTAGAAATCAGCTTGCAAATAAGAGACAGGGCACACAGAAGACAAAGACAAGAAGCGAAGTATCCGGCGGCGGTAAGCGCCCCTACAGACAGAAGGGTACAGGTCGCGCTCGTCACGGTTCAACACGTTCCGCACAGTATGTAGGCGGCGGAATCATCTTTGGACCTACACCCAGATCATACAGCTACACAGTACCTAAGAAGATCAAGAGACTTGCACTTAAGTCTGCACTCTCTTCAAAGGTTGCTTCCGAGAAGATGATCGTTATCGAGAACATGGATCTTGCTGAAGTTAAGACAGCAGCAGTTGCCAAGGCACTCAAGGCTATCGGCGCAAGTGATTCTTCACTCATCGTTCTCGAGGGCGTAAACAGAAACGCAGAGCTTTCTGCAAGAAACATCAAGGATGTTAAGACAGCGCTCGTTAACACGATCAATGTTATGGATATCCTTAAGTATGACAGCTTTGTTGCTACAAAGGCTGCAGTTGAGAAGATCGAGGAGGTATACAAGTAATGAAGTCCCCCTATGATGTAATCATCAAGCCCATCATCACAGAGAAGACGATGGCTAGCACAGAAGAAGGCAAGTACACATTCGTAGTTGCACCTGACGCTGAGAAGCCCGAGATCAAGGCAGCAGCTGAGAAGCTCTTCGGTGTAAAGGTTCTTGCTGTTAACGTTGCAAACTTTGACGGTAAGGCAAGAAGACTCAGAAATAAGCCCGGCAAGACACCTGCTTACAAGAAGGCAGTTGTTACGATCGCTACAGACGCAGTTGAGGCTACATACCTCGGCAAGGGCGGCAAGGCAGTTAAGGCCGGAACAAAGAACAAGACATCAATCGAAGAATTCGGTTTTGGTCAGTAATGTAATCAAGGAGAGATAAAAAATGGCAGTAAAAACATTTAAACCTACTTCTCCCGCAGTTCGTGGAATGGCCATAGCTGACTATTCCGTTCTTACAAAGAAGGACCCGGAGAAGAGCCTTCTTAAGTCAAGGAAGAAGACAGGCGGCCGTAACTCTTATGGCCGTATCACGGTTCGCCATATCGGCGGCGGTAACCGTACAAAGCTCAGAGTAATCGATTGGAAGCGTGACAGAGTAGGAGTTCCTGCTACAGTCAAGGCAATCGAGTACGATCCTAACAGAACAGCTTACTTGGCACTCATTCAGTATGTTGACGGTGTTAAGTCCTACATCCTCGCTCCCGAGGGCCTCAAGGTAGGTCACAAGGTTGAGAGCGGCCCGGATGCAGATATCCTCAACGGCAACGTTCTTCCTATTTCCTCTATCCCGGTAGGTACAGTTATCTGCTGCGTAGAGATGAATCCCGGCAAGGGCGCTCAGCTCGTAAGAACAGCAGGTGCTTCTGCTCAGCTTATGGCTAAGGAGAATGGTTTCGCTCAGATCCGTCTTCCTTCCGGCGAAGTTCGTATGGTTCCCGAGAAGTGCCGCGCAATGATCGGTTCTATCGGCAACGCAGAGCACGAGAACGTTAAGCTCGGTAAAGCAGGTAAGTCCAGACATGCTGGCGTCAGACCTTCAGTTAGAGGTGTCGTAATGAACCCTAACGATCACCCTCACGGCGGTGGTGAAGGTAAGTCTCCTATCGGTCTTCCCGGCCCTGTTACACCTTGGGGTGTTCCTACATTGGGTAAGAAGACACGTAATAAGAAGAAGCAGTCCGGCAAGTACATTGTTAAGTCTAGAAAGGCATAAGGAGGCAGTTCAATGAGTAGATCAACCAAAAAGGGCTATTACGTTCAGGACGCTCTCATGAAGAAGGTCGAGGCGTTGAATGCAGCCAACGACAAGAAGATCATCCAGACCTGGTCTAGAGCTTCTACGATTTTCCCTGAATTCGTCGGCCACACAATTGCTGTATACGACGGTCACAAGCATGTTCCGGTATACGTTACTGAGGACATGGTAGGACATAAGCTTGGCGAGTTCGCACCTACACGTAAGTTCGGCGGCCACACAAGCAACGAGAAGTCCGCTTCTAACTCATAAGGAGGAAATTTCTGTGGAAAAGATTATTTTAAGCAGAGACAATATTGAGAAGAACCGCGAGAAGATCCTCGAAGCTTATGCGGCACCTTCCAAGTCTTCAAATAAGCTCCCCACTCCTACAAAGAAGCAGAGAAAGCTTCTCGGAATGGGAAGAGACAGAGGAACAGCAACAGCTAAGTACATTAGAATTGCTCCCCGTAAGGTAAGAGTAGTTGCTAATCTCATCAAGGGTAAGTCTTTAGATGATGCTTATGCAATCCTCACATACACTCCCAAGGCAGCATCACCTGTTATCGCTAAGGTTCTGAAGTCTGCTGAAGCTAACGCTGTCAACAACTTCGATCTCTCCAGAGACAAGCTTTATGTTGCTGAGTGCATTTCCAACCCCGGCCCGGTTCTCAAGAGATACATCCCGAGAGCAAGAGGTTCGGCTAGTTCGATCAAGAAGAGAACAAGTCACGTTACTGTAGTTCTCAAGGAAAGGGTATAAGGAGGTTTAAGCATGGGTCAGAAAGTTAACCCGAATGGACTTAGAGTAGGCGTTATCGATGACTGGAGCTCACACTGGTATGCCGACAAGAAAACCTTTTCCGATTGTCTTGTCGAAGATCAGAAGATCCGTGAGTTCGTACTGAAGGCAGTTGAGCCTATCGCAAGAGGCAACGCCAAGAAGCCCGTAGACGAGAGCCGCACAAATGTTGCAGGCGTTTCCAAGGTCATCATCGACCGTAAGGGCACAGACAGAATCAACGTTATTGTTAAGACAGCTCGTCCTTCACTCGTAGGTGGAGACAAGGGCTCCGGAAGAATGGCTCTTAAGGATGCACTTGAGAAGGAATTCAACAAGAACGTATCCAAGGACAAGAAGAGAGTATTCACTGTTGATATCGAAGTTATCAAGAACAGTGATACAGATGCACTCCTCGTAGCTCAGAACATCGCTTCACAGCTCGAGAACCGTGCAAGCTTCAGAAGAGCAATGAAGAGAGCAATGCAGATGGCTATGAAGCAGCCCGGCGTTCTCGGAATCAAGACAAAGTGCTCCGGCCGTTTGGGCGGTGCCGAGATCGCAAGATCCGAGACATATCACGAGGGCACCATCCCGCTTCAGACACTCCGTGCTGATATCGATTACGGATTTGCAGAGGCAAAGACAACATACGGTATCATCGGCGTTAAAGTCTGGATCTACAAGGGTGAGGTATTCGGCCAGAAGAGCCAGTCAAAGAAGTCTGAAGGAGGAAAAGCTTAATGTTACTTCCTAAGAGAACAAAGTATAGAAAGCAGCAGAGAGGCCGTATGAAGGGCCAGGCTCACCGCGGCAACTTCGTAGCTTACGGTGATTACGGACTTCAGGCACTTGAACCCTGCTGGATCAAGTCAAATCAGATCGAAGCAGCACGTATCGCAATCAACAGATACGTAAAGCGTGGCGGTAAGGTATGGATCAAGATCTTCCCTGATAAGCCGGTATCAAAGAAGCCTGCACAGGTCCGAATGGGTTCAGGTAAGGCAGCAAACGAGTACTGGTGCGCAGTAGTTAAGCCGGGCAGAGTTCTTTTCGAGATCGCAGGCGTTACTGAGGAACAGGCAAGAGAAGCAATGAGACTTGCAGGACACAAGCTCCCTTGCAAGACAAAGTTTATCGCAAAGGTAAAGGAGGAAAGCACAAATGAAGGTTGAAGAAATCCGCAAGATGTCTGATGAAGAACTT
>JAEFBA010000002.1 GCA_016292145.1 Saccharofermentans sp. | reverse complement strand
TCGTTTCCTTTTTTCTTACCGCATCCGGTTATCATTACCGAAGATGCAAGTAAGGCAGCCGCCATCAATACGGCTGAGATTTTCTTTAACGTGCCCATAAATACCTCCTATTGTTTTAATTTTCCCCTTATTGTTTCCTGTTCTTTATCCTTTTTCACTGACAACGGTCTTTGAACGGTCATTGATTATCTTTATTACATCATCCAATGATTTCTGCCCGGTGAAATATGCAGGCATCTCTTCTTTAACTATTATTGTTATCGCAGCATCTTCTTCGCCAATAACAGAACAGGATCGAAGCATCTGTTCATAATCACTGACAGCTTTTTTGTCAACCTCGCAGAACGGATATCCCATTTCCAAAAGCATGTCTCTTGTATACTGGCTCTTGTATCTTTTATATACCGAGTTGTATTTCCCGATCGCTTCCAACGCAGTTGCTTCGTAAGCGGTTTCCCTTACCGGCGTTATTTCCTCATACAAGCCAAAAGATTTTTGCATCTCTTCTGAGAGAAGAACATTTACAAATTCCAGACAAGCTTTTTTCTCTTTTGTAGTGGCGGATATGGCGACCGATGAGCTGATCGTCATGGAAGGACCCCTGCCGTCATAAGACGGAAGGCCCAGCACTTTGATCTCAGTTATGCTGTCAGGCAGATAAGTTACAAGCGTAGGTATGGTCAGACCGACTTCATATCTGACAGTTCTCTTGCTGTTCTCTACTGCCTGCAGGAATAATTCATCAGATCCGGGTATTATTTCAGGCGATACATTATCCTTGGTATATTCCGCGAACGCACGGAAAGCCGGCGTGTCGAAATTGACCTTTCCGTTTTCCATATACGAATCCTTCATATTATTCAGGCATCTGACAAAGTATTCTGTCTGGTCAGCATATATGCTTATCGGATCGGCACCATTACAAGGGCCTGCGACTAACTCCTTATATTGGTCAAAGGTAAATCCGTACTGATCTTCTGCAACATCCTTTTTCGAAACCAGAATACCGGTCAATGTAACTCCGAGCGGAACCTGATACAGTTTTCCGTCATATTCACTGGCTTTGATCATGTTCTCGAAAAGACCGTCAGTCTTTATCTCCTTCTTCAGATCCATCAGGTAATTACTGTTGTTAAGATGAACGATACCCGCTCCGTCCAATACAATATCCGGGCCGTCGCCGTTCATCAGATCTATTGCCAGCTGATAAGAAAGCTCTGATGATAATTTGTAGTATTTCTCTTCATAATCATCATCAAAGAAACTGATTTCACCACTGTTTACTTTTTTGATAACGGAATAGTCATTATCAAGTTTAATGTAGTAATCGGCATTGCTTTCATTAAATGCCATCACGGCTTCACACATGGAATAAGAATAGAAGCTCATTGCCGTTGCATGAAGAACTGTTTTTCCCGCATGAGGATTTTCCTTTTCTTTCGTCAGGATATAAAGGTTTTCTCCGCCTTCATTCGGCGAAAAGATAGTATCAAGGGCATCTGTGGTCAAAGCCGACAAAAACACGCATTCATCTGTCATTGCCAGCAGCTTCATGTTCAAAGCTTCACTGCGGTTAATATTGCATGAATCGAATGAGAACACCCCGACTTTTGACTTATTCACAAAATCTATCTTTTTGAGTCCTTCCTCATCACATATCACATAACCGATACCGTCAACATATTTAGTTTTATCAAGTTCATACTGTATCCAGGAATAGTCTTTTGCAGACTCGATCAGATCACCTGTATTAAGATTCATTTCATAGAACATCATTTTACCGAATGCGGGATTGCCTCTGACAAATAAGACTTTTCCTCCGCCCAAATAGATCATTGAGTCTACGATCTTCGCATCATCAGCACCGGCAAAAAAGCCGGCACTTTCAAAAGTCACGGACCGTCCGTCAGTTGTTTTAACATCAAAATAGTGCTTTGCGCCGCCGGTCCTGTCTTTCTCTACATATGTTATTTCATAATCATCGAATACGAATCTTTTCTCAGTAAGCGTCGCATCTTTTTCTTTCCGTTCTTTGTGCCTGGTAATCTCACCGCTGCCGGCATCAAAAACAACATCAACGATACGGCTGTCAATATTGCCTGCGTTAGAAGGATATACCGCTGAAACTGAAAGCGAGATAAAACCGTCACTGACAGCATAATCTCCCATGATGTGCCAGGAAACGCTTATTCCGCTCTCCTTAAAGAGTTCCTTGTCCGTCTTTTCCGTTCCGGGAACTCCCTTTTCTTCCTCATCTTTTCTGAGCCTTTCGATTATCCTGGGGTAATCATCAGGATCTAATTTGAACATGTCTGAATTCTCGATCTTCTGGGTAACATTGATCGTTCTTTCAAGACTTCCGTCTTTCCCGTAGATCTCCAGATAGGATTGATTCAGGTCAGAATAATCATACGTGTCAGACGTTTCCCACATGGGAACAGTCTTCTGCAGCTCGATTAAATATACAGCACGGTTATCAGTCGCACCGATAAACTGAACCACATAACTCTCAATATCTTTCTCCAGTAAGAACTGCTCCCCGACTTGCACCTTCTTAACTGAATACCACGTTTCATCTTCCGGGATCTTTTCTTCATTGCCCTTTTTATTACAACCGGTGAAAATCAGGGTTGAAAACAAAAGGGAGGCCGCCATAACAGCGGCAAGAGTTTTCTTTGCCGTAATCATAGTCTTCTACTCCTATTTAATTGTTTTCTTCCCCAATAAGTACAATCCCCAATTTGATGTACTTGCCGTGATTATAAGCAAAAAACACCCCCGGTGCTATTCTCTGCCGGGGGTGAGATTAACTAAATTTTCTACCTTTGTTTAGTTGAATCTGCATTCTTCATGTTCTTTCACTTGCGACTGTCTTTACACGGTCATTTATAATGCCGATAACATCATCCAAAGACTTCTGGCCGGTCAGATATGCCGGCAGCTCTTCCTTTACTATCATTGAGACAGAAGGATCCACAGAAATAGCACAAGAGCACGAACGGATCGCTTTCTCATACTCATCAACCGCACTCTTATCAACTTCGCACCAGGGAAGTCCGGACAGCCTGAGCTGCTGCCCGCTATACTTCTTACTGTTTTGCAGGTACTTCGCATTATACTTTTCGACCGCCTTGATACCGGTCTTTCTGAACGCACCGGCATTTACGGGTGTGGCATCGTCAAATTCAGCAAACATTTCCTGAATATCTTCCGATAATAATGATCTGACAAACTCCACGCATGCCGTCTTCTCTTTGGTATTTGCAGATATACCGACTGATACAGACACATATACTGCCGGTCCTCTTCCGTCACCTGAAGGAAGTCCCATTACCCTGATATCTTTAGTGCTGTCACCGTAGAATCTGATCAAGCGTGAGATCGTGATGTTGTCATCATATACGATGCCGCGGCTGCCCTTTTCAACAGGAGTATATATGTCTTCTTCCGGTTCGATCATTCTTCCTGCATTGTCTTTAATATATCCTGCCAGTTCGCGAAAATCCTTATTATCAAAATCTATTTTTCCGTCCTTAAGATAAGTATCCGGCATTACGTTCATGCAGGCATTGAAATACCCCATCTGATCATGAAATACACTGACAGGATCTTTTCCATTACAGGGACCTTTGACAAGTTCTTTATACCGGTCATAAGTAAATCCGTACTGGCCGTCACCTGCAGAAGATGCCGGAACGACCAAGCCTGATACGGAAAAAGCAACCGGATACTGATAAAGCTTACCGTCTGTCTTACAGGCATTTACCACGTTGTCGAAAACATCATTTGATCCGATCTCGTCATTCAGATCAAGAAGATACCTGCTGCTGTTAAGATTGGAATAATCATATTCTCCGAATACGATGTCCGGACCGTCTCCGTTCGCAAGATCCAGAGCTAACTTGTATGAGAGTTCGGCAATGAATTTGCTTCTCTTCTTGCTGTAATCTTCATCCCAAAAGCTGATCTCACCGCTATTCATCTTGCTCGTAATGGTGTAATCATCATCAAGCTTTATATAGTAATTACCGTTCGTTTCATTGAATCTGCAGACAGCTTCACAAAACGCATAACTGAAATAACCTAAGCTTGTAGCTCTTAAGACTGTTTTCCCTGCATTCGGATTTTCCTTCTCAAGAGACAGGGTATAAAGATATGTGACATCATTGACGCTGCCTGACAGATCATCATTGAGGACAGATTTTGAAGACAGATAGATATGGTCATCTCTAATATCCAGGACAGACATGTTATATGTGTCATTACGGTTGATATTGCAGGATGAGAAAGAGAAATATTCTGTCCTGCGTTTATTCTCAAAATCAAGCTTCCAGATACCATTCTGATCGATCACCACATTTCCGGCACCGGATATATACCCGGCTTGGGAAATATCTTTTCTAAGCCACGAAACTTTGTCCATGTAATCCAAGCACTTGCCTGTATTCAGATCCATCTCAAAGAATCTCTGTTCTCCCAATACATCACCATGGAAAATGATCCTTCCGTCACCTGAATAGAACACAGTGCTGATATATTGGATATCCGTATCCGGCATAACGGAACTGAGCTTATATTCAACATTCTTTCCGTCAGGAAGAGTGACTTTGAACAAATCCACACCACCTGCAGATGAACTGACGAGAGTAAGCCGGTAATCTTCAAGATCATATACTGCCAGTACAGATCCGCCGATGTCCCGTGCTTCACCAAGATCTTTTAACACGCCGTTTTTTACATCATAAGCAACGTTCTCGATCTTATCTTCCCATCCGCTTCCGTCCTTTGAAGGAAGCAGCACTCTGACAGAAAAGTTCAGGCAGTTATCCTTGATCATGAAGTTCTGATCCGGAAAGCATTCAGCGTAATATCCGTGTTCCTTCATTATCTGCTCATCGGTCTTATCCTTGTCATCACCGGTCCTCAGCTTCTTTACGACTTCTGCATAATCCTTGGGATCGAGTTTAAAGAGCCCTGATCTGTCGATAAGGTCCCGGAAATCAACAGACTCAACCAAAGCACCGTCTTCTCCATATAATTCGAAGCGGTTTTGCTGAAGCTGGCTGATTGAATAATCATTAGGATTCTCGCCTTCAGGGACACGCTTTTCGATCTGCAGATAAAATACAGAGATCCCGTCAGCATTACCGACATATCTGGTATTAAAATAGCTGACATCAGGCCGGTCAATAAACTGACTGCCCACAGTTGCCCTGTTTACTGAATACCATTTCTCGTCTTTGGATACTTTCTTGTTCCTGCCTCCGGCTTCACATCCGCATAATGCAGCAGAAGCTACGAAAAGCATGGCCGCCAAAACAGCGGCCGAGATCTTCTTAGCCGTAATCATAATTTTTTCTACTCCTAATATTTTTCCCCGGATCAGCGGCCGCGATTTAAAGCCGCGATCATTTACAGGATTATATCAGAATGAATTTGCCAATAGAACAAATTCCGGCATTTTTAAGGTTATCGTAAGGTAAAGTGATCAACGCGGCAAAAAAAGGGATAAAAAAGCGGCGTCACTTCAAAAGTGACACCGCCTGTTATCATGAGTTTTACTCTGTTTTAAACTTTATCAGAACTTGTATGTGCTCTTTAACATCTCATAAGAAGCAACATCTGAATCCTTATACTCGATAGTGATGTAATGGAGCTTGCTGTTGCCGTCAAGGAAGAGGAAGATGCTGAGATTTGTTCCGTCAGCGTATCTGGTGGACATCTCATATGCATCGTATCCTCCGAGAGTTGTGTTCTTCAGCTCGGCATTCGAATTCTGGGACTCGGCACTGTTCTTAAGAGCATTAGCGACAGCCTTTACGGAAGAATCATTATATGTCTGCTTGAAAACGCAGAGATTGATGATCGTTCCGGTCTTAAGATTGATCCTTCCTGCAGTACCGTCGTACTTATCTCCGGAGAGGTCGGCATCATTCCATACGCCCCAGGAGCCCTGTGTCAGTGTAACTGTACCTGTTACGCTGTCTCCGAAAGTCTCCGCATTAGGATCTGCCGTAGTTCCTGCAGTTGTTGCCTCTGTCGTAGCTTCCGTAGTTGCTTCTGTTGTAAGATCAGGCTCATCTTCGGTCGTAGCAGCTGTAGTTACGGGAGTATTGCTCGTGTCATAATCGTCTTCGGGTACGAATGTATAATACTCAGCAGTATTCATATTTGCGATATCAAGAACTGTCTGTCCGGATGACTTTACCAGGAAGCCGAAGTAAGGTGTATCCCATTCCTCATCCTTAACATTCTTTCCGCCGATCCACTGGCCGTCATTCTCGAGTACCAGGAAGACGAAGTTGCTGAGCTTATACTTGCTGCTTCTGGAAATAGTATCCTTTATCTCAGACTCGGTTACTCCATATTCCTTATAGTTCTTGGTTATCTGATTGACTGCATCCTGACCGATGTAGAGCTTATATTTTCCAGTATAGTAATAGTCTGATGTGTCAGCAAAAGACTGATAATACTTAAATGATTTGCCCTTCTCGAAAACAAGATAAGAACCGCTGTTCGTTTCTATCCAGCTCTCATCAGTTATGCTCTTGACCACCTTCTGGTAGTCAGAAGAATTCCTGTCTGAGGATTCATCAACAACGTCAATAAAATCCATAGGACTGCTGATACGGCCTGACTCGAAGCCATCCTTGATATCATTCCAGGCCATAGCATATGTTAAGCCCAGACCGAGAATGATGAGACCTGATATGATGAGGCCCGCAATAGCTTTGCCCTTGCCGGGCTCATTCTTCTTGGAAGCTGATATCAATCCGATGATCGAGAAAATAAGTCCGAAAATGCTCGTGGAACCGATCGTGCAAAGACCGATAATTGATAAGACAAGACCTGCCGTGCAGAAACCGTTGCTCTTAACCTTTACCCTGTTCTGGACAGGCTGTGTTATCGGCTGTGCATATACAGGCTGAGCCGGAACGATCGGGATTGCCTGCGGCTGCTGTTCAGGCATCGTCTGTGCCTGCGAAGGCTGCTGCCAGTACTGACTCTGCGGATTCGGGATCTCAACTGACGCCTGAGGTGCCGCCTGTTGTGCAGGCTGCTGTACGGGCTGTGCTGCCGGGAGAGGACCTCCGCAGCTGGTACAGAACTTCGAGCCGTCGTTATTGAGAGCTCCGCAATTAGGACATACTGCCATTTTTCTAAATCTCCTTATTCTTATATTCTAAACGACCCGCCATAAGGCGGATCGCTTTATTCACCATCAGTTTTATTTTGTTCTTTGGCTTTGAGCTTAGACTTTGCCTTGGCCTGTTCCCTGGCCTCTTCCTCGTCCTTAGTCTTCTTCCTGGCCGTAAGCCACGGTACGGCAATCTCCCTGTAAATATATGACAGGATAGCTGCAAGAGGTATGGCAAGAAGGACACCCGGTACACCCCAGATCTTTCCTCCGACAACGAGGAAGACAAGTATAAGGAATGCCGGAACCTTGAGAGCCGAACCGAAGAGCCTCGGCTTGATGACATAACCGTCAATAAGCTGCAGTGCAAGTGTGAAGATCAGGAACGGAATAACGAATTCCGGCTGGGCAAGCAATAAGATGACAGCACATATGAATGCACCGACAAAAGGTCCGAATGTGGGTGCGAGATTTGTAAGCGCTACGACTACCGAGCAGAAGACCGCATAAGGCATGCCCATAGCGAACATGAAGACTCCGTTAACGATACCGACTATGAGAGAATCAACGATCTCACAGACTATGAATCTGGAGAATATGGCATTGAATCTGTTCCAGACGTTCCTGCAGTTCTCGTAATGCTTTGAAGGGATAACGAGAACGAAGAATTCGGAGAGGAGTTCTACAAGGCTCTTCTTTCCGATCAGGAAATAGAAAGCGAGGATGATGCCGATGAGGAAATTAAAAGCACCGGAACCAAGACTTGCAGAGAACTTGATCACGCCGGAAGCCGAAATATCATTGCCGAGGACAAACTTCCTTATTAAAGCGGTAACGTTGGACTGCTCTCTGATGAAATCAAGCACTGCCAGCTTAAAGTCTTCATCGAGTTCTGAACCGAGCACCAGCGACTTAAGACTGTTCATATACCCTGAAAGTCCCATCGCGAAATTCGTGATATTCTCGACGAGCATAGGAGTAATTACAACCAGAAGAGCGACCACAAACGCCAGGATAAAGATAAGAGAGACTACGGCTGAGAGTATCCATGCGGCATTCTCATTCTTCTTTATGACTTTCTTCAGTCTCTTGTAAATGAAGACCGCCAGCGGATTTACCGTATATGCGATAACCGCACCGATTATTACCGTGGATGTAATTGCAAGGAATGAATTGAAAAATCCCTTGATGCTGCCGATATGCGACACCACCATATAGAAGACCACAACGATACAAAGTGATATCGTAAGGCCTGACCATCTGTTCTTCTCTGTCTTGTTGAAACGCTCTTTATAATTGACCATGCGTTTATTATAACAACATAGCTTTGATAAATCACTTTAAAAGTAATTAAGAATTCTTAATCTTTTGCTTTCTTATTTATTAACAGACAGGTCACTGCGGTTATCGCTCCCGCTGATACGATGATGAGGATATCGGCCGGCGCGAGCACGATCTTAGGTATTGGCCTGTACAGGATCCACGTACCGAATCTGTAGAGATGCCCGTTCAGCAACGCCATCTCACCTATATACATCAGCGTCGTGACGAGGACAGCAGTTATGACGGGAACGCCTGTCGAAAGGATCTTCTTTTTCCCGATCGTAAGAGAAGCTGAGAATATTCCGGCTGTAACTCCCAGGAGCGCGAAAAAGACCGCCATCAGGACCGCGGATATCGGCCTTACTATGAGTTCTCCCGTGCGGTAAAACGACGTAAAACAAGCCCAGATGCACATTCCGAGGAACATCACTCCGGTTACGGTCTGAACGGCCAGGGCCTTTTTCTTCCTGTAATCGCCGTTTTTGATCATCCTGGCAAAGCCGTATAAGCTGTTTAAAAGCGCGATTATGATGACTACCGAGATCAGATAGAAATGGATCTTAAAAGACGGGCTGTAGCCTCCCAGAAGCACGTCAACGGCTTTCCAGGGCCTGCTCTTGAACTGATCCGGCGGTACATAGCACAAAGACATCTGCCAGCTGCCGAGCACAACGGTACGCTCGGCCATTACAAGGATCTTTGTTTCCATGAAGTTCTCTGTCACAAAGAACACCGCAAGTGAAGCCACTGATCCCGCAATAATGTCGAACCTTTTGAAGATCTTCTGAATGAGCGGCATTATCAGCAGACCGGCTATAAGAGATACCGCTATAGGCGTGTATGGAATGATGTATTTCGGATATTCCTTATAAGGCACCGCACCTTTTGCTGCCATCAGCAGGATAACCTTTATGCCCATATAGATGGGATAAGCGCAGACTGCCGCAAGACCTGCCAATGAAAGCAGATAGTACTTAATATATGTTTTGTTGTTCATGGTCAGGCTCCCTTCCAGCCTTTGAATTCCTCATAAACGGAACAATGCTTAATGAATTCCGGAGATACGGAACTTATCATGCTCTTCTCGATGTCTTCCCATGTCAGCTTAGGATCATCGCAAAGGACGTATCTCTCGTAAGATTCGTAAATTGCCGTCTCCGGAGCATTGCCCGTCATACGGAGCAGGCACTTATAAGTCTCCTGCCTTTCGATTGAAGCTTCGTCACTCTTTCTGATCTTCAGGTTAAATGTGCTGCCGTCATATTCGAGCAGGAAGAAATACAGCTGCGGAAATTTGTCCTTATCAGCCTCGTAAAGTTCTTCACTTACATGTTCTTTATCCAAAGTGTAGTAATGCGCGCAAAGGACTGAAGCAGGCTTGCCCTTCTCTACTCTCCCATAGAAATCGTTCCAGACTTTGGCTCCCGATGTGCACCCTTCGAATTCGATCACAACGGTATCTGAAGCCTTTGCTTTTTCCAAAGCCTCATCAGCCGTTAATACAGCATCAAAGAGTGACGTATCGTTAACTTCCTTTTTTCCGGCGCTTCCACACGAAACGCATAACAAGACTAATGTCATCACCAGAATGACACTTAAAAACCTTCTCATATTGATCCCCTTTCTAACCTGCGTTAGTCAGTAATGTAAAAATAACTGCGATAATGAGTATCGAAAATCCTATAGCCGAGAACACCGTCATACGCTTATAAGACAATACATTCTCGATCCTTGTTCTTATCTTTGCCCCGCCGAATGCCGAGACCAGCAAGCTCTTGCTCCCCGTGCACAAAAGGAGCGTCCTTGCATAGTCTTTGCGTTCTCCGGTACCGTATCCCGCAACTGCCATCTCGTCGCATGCAAGTTCCAGATCTGACAGGAATACCTTAAGGAACAGCCACGAAAGCGGATTGAACCAGTGGACCGCGGCAGCTGCAAATCCCAATATCCTCCAAAGATTATCGAGCCTTCTGATATGCGTTTCCTCGTGCCTGATGATAAATCTCAGATCCTTATCCGCATAAGATACAGGCAGCACGATCTTAGGCCTTAAGATACCGTATGTTGCCGGACTTGTGACCTTCTCCGACAGACATATATTATCTTTAAGTATCTTTGCATCCTTTATCTCCCTTATCGTAGTGACATAAAGGACCGTAAGTGTGATAAGTATCGCAAGGGCTGTAACGGCCCAAACGATCCCTGCGATATTAAAGACATTCTCCAGGATATTGACCTTATACGTAATCGGGTCATAGCTTTTCGCAGCCATAATGGAATTGGTATAGGAGAATGCGATATCATCAGCAGGCTTAAATACCGTAACTGTTCTTGTCGTGAACTTTGATATCAGTGACATAAGGCTGTACGGACTGTTGATCCCGAAAGGAACAGTCATTCTGATGAACGGGATCAGCCACAAAAAGACAGTCACTCTGTGAGGAATGAACTTTATCCTTCTTATGAGCAGTATTATCAGCCCCATTACAGAGGCGGTAATGCTCATATTAACGATCCAGTAACAAATCTCACCCAGCATCTTATCTCACCACTTATCAATGATCCTCTGAAGCTCCTCCGCCTGCTCTTCCGTGAGATCTTCCTTATCGATCAGTGCAGAGAACAAAGCCTTTTTGGAGCCTCCGAAAAACCTGTTTATCAGTGATTCCGTCTCCTGCTTCTGCATCTGTTCACGGCTTACAAGCGGTGTGCAGATGAAGCCCGGCTCATCACGTCTGATGAAGCCCTTGGCTTCGAGCTTTTTGATGACCGTATAGGTCGTGTTCTTATTCCATCCGATGGTGTCAGCGGCGATCAGGCTTATCTCCTTGGCAGAAAGCGGCCACTTCTCCCAAATGATCTCCATGACCTTTGCTTCGCTGTCAAACAGTTTCTCACTCATGTTAGATCCTCCAGACTATTCCTATAGTCCATACTACTGCGATAGTCTGTAATTGTCAAGCAGGCTTCTTCCCGTGATCCGGAAAATCGTTTTTTGTCTTTTAATATGGGGACAAAAACATAGCCAAAAAGCTGACTTTTGTGAAAAGTCAGCTTTTTAGACAGTATTTTGGCCGCAAAATCAAAGACAAAAAACGGCTAACGTTATTTTCGATCAACAGGCAAAGAAAAACTCCCGCAGATTGGTGCGGGAGTGGGTTAACTGTTACTAAAAATATTCAGCTGTAATTCCAAGTTCCGATTGATCTCTTGATTCATCTTTTGAGAATAACTCAATATTAAGTAAAGACTTACTTGGAGGAAACTACTGAATCAAGCAAGACCAACCGTCTGCTTGTTTGTGTTTCACTTCCCATTGGTCTCACCTCCCTAGAACTAATTCGTTCCATTTCCTTGATGGCTTGAGTATAGCACAACCAATGTCAGGAATTGTTACAAAAAAGTTAACGTTATCTGACATTTGGGCACTTTCCGGAAAGACTGTCTGAGACCGTCTTTTCGCGCCGGAAAAAAGGAAAACAAATCTGATCTCACAGACTCGTCTACGGGCGCGCTTGGAGTTTTCGCCGCTTCACTCTATGAAGCCGTGAGTTCTTATTTAATTCAATTCGGAGCCGGAATACCGAAGTCCTTATCACCGTCACGGGACAGGAATGTCATGGGCGGCAGTTCAACTACAGCACCGTCTTCAGACGATACGGCCTTCATGAAGAAGGTCATCTCAGGATGCGGGCAGGAATCGACAGGATTCATCTTCGCATCGTAAAGCTCGGCTACAACGACAGGTGCCACATAGCCTTCAGGCATGAGCACGTTAAGAGTGTCGCCCTTATAGAGCTTGTTCTTCTGGGTTACTTTAATAAGTCCGGACCCGCTGTCGAAGCCTTCGGTAACGCCGACGACAAAGGCTGGCTTGTTATAGGACTTGTCCGGATCGATCTTTGCATCGTCTGCGGGGCTGTCGAAAAAGAACCCCGTGTCATAATCCCTGTGGACGACCTTATCGAGGATGACCTTCCAGCGCGGGTCGACTTTATAGTTATCAGGATCCTTGCAGCACAGATCAACAGCTTCCCTGTAGACCTTCGTAACGGCTGCGGCATAGTATGCGCCCTTGATCCTTCCTTCGATCTTGAATGAGTTGATGCCTGCATCCAGGAGCTCCGGGATGTGGTCTATCATGCAGATATCGCGGCTGCCGAAGATATATGTTCCGCGGCTGTCTTCCTCGACGGGAAGCGGGATGTCGGGGCGCTTTTCTTCAACAACGTAATAACCCCATCTGCAGGGCTGTGCGCACGCGCCGCCATTGGAACGGCGGCCGGTGAAATAGTTGGACAGAAGGCATCTTCCGGAATATGAGACGCACATTGCGCCGTGGACAAAGCACTCGAGTTCGACGTCGGACGGAATGGCCGCACGGATCTTCTTGATCTGCTCAAGAGAAACCTCACGTGCGAGGACTATTCTTTTCGCGCCCTGGGAGGCCCAGAAATTGCATGCAGCGCTGTTCGTGACACTTGCCTGGGTCGAGATATGGATCTCAAGATCCGGGCACAGTGTGCGCGCCATGGTAAAGACACCCGGATCGGAGATAAGAACTGCGTCAGCGCCGCTCTCAAGCCCTACGAACTTAATAGCGTGCTCTAAGCCGCCCAGGTCCTCTTCCGTGGGCATTACGTTCAAAGTTACATAGCACTTGACGCCATGATCGTGAGCATAGGCAATTCCTGCCTTCATCTCATCTTCGCTGAAATTATCGGAGAAAGCACGAAGACCGTAGCTCTGGCCTGAGAGGTATACGGCATCAGCGCCGTAAGCTACTGCGGCACGGAGCTTGTCCGGATTGCCGGCAGGGCTTAATATCTCAAAACGTGAACGGTCGTAACCCATCTCAGATACCCTGAAAGAACGCTAGTTATCGAGCACAACAAGACCTGAGCTCTCTGTGGGCTCTGTAGTCTCTGTCGTTTCTTCAGGCTCGTTGACCTTGGTCCAGTTATCCTTATACTTGTCGATATTCTTCTGGTGATCCTTGAGATTCGTAGCAAATGCCGTGCCGCCGTCGATACCGGTAGCGCAGAAATAAAGATAATTGCAGTTCGGCTCAGGATAAAGAGCTGCAGCAATGGCCCAGCTTCCCGGCATGCACACAGGTCCGGGCGGAAGTCCGGGATTCGTATATGTATTGTAGGGGCTGTCTATGCCAAGCTCATCGTCAGTATGAAGGATCGAAGCCTTGCCGCCGCGCATCTCGATGAGATAGTTGATCGTGGCAGATGAACCGAGGAAATGCATTGATTCATCCTTGTGCTTCAGTCTGTTGTGGAAAACAGCCGAAACGAGCATCATGTCATGGACCTTACCTGTCTCCATCTGGATAACGGAAGCAAGAGTAATGACCTCATCCATCGTCATGCCGAGCTTCTTGGCTCTTACGTAATACTCGTCATGGAGATTGTTCTGCATGTTGTTGAGGAACCTTCTGATGATGGACTCAGGGCTTGCATTGATGTCGAAATAATAAGTATCGGGATAGAGGTAACCTGCAAGGATAAAGTCTCTTCCCTCCTTGATCTCGATCTGTGATACGAATTCGTAGTCAACGAAAAGGTTGGGCGAATTCATGCACTTGTCGAATTCGGCATCGTCAAAGTTAAGACCCGCATCGTGAAGGATCTTCTTGATCTCGTAATATGTGGATCCCTCGGGAATGGTTACCTTGACGGCATCAGGTGCAAGTGTAAGAAAATACATGAGCTCGTCATAAGTAAAGCCCTTCAAAAGGTAATGAGTGCCGGCAACATATGCGCCGTCAAAACCGTTGAGCTTGCTTATGATCGAGAAAAGGGTCTTATTCGTGATAAGACCGGCATCATATAACTTGTCGGCAATATCCGATGTGGAATCACCGCTCTTGATGACTATTGTTACGGCACCTTCGGTATCGGCCTTGATGTCGTATTTTCCCTCTTTGATATCTTCTTTTAAGGTGTTGAAACGCTTGTCCTGGGAGATGACATAGTTATATCCGACGTATACGCCTGATACCGCGAATCCGAATAAAAGAACTATTACTATCAATACTCTGAGAGCGACTCTGACTTTGTTAGATAACATAAGTTAAAGGCTACCCCCGTTAATTTCTAAGTTTTATGCGTCCCTCTTTGCCTTTGCAAGTGTCTTGGCACGCAGGTCGTTATTCAAGATCTTCTTGCGAAGTCTGATGCTCTGGGGAGTTACCTCGCAAAGCTCATCATCTTCGACAAATTCCAGGCACTGTTCAAGGGAGTAAACAAGGGGCGGAGTAAGACGCATCGCATCGTCCGCACCTGCAGAACGCATGTTGGTTACATGCTTCTTCTTGCAGACATTAACGGTAATATCATCAGGCTTAGGGTTGATACCAACGATCATGCCTTCGTATACCGGTGTGCCTGCTCCGATGAAGAGTGCACCTCTATCCTGAGCATTGTACAATCCGTAGGTTACAGCCGTGCCGGTCTCGAATGCTACGAGAACGCCCTGACTTCTGGTCTCGATCTCACCTGCGAAGGGTTCAAAGCCCGAGATAATGCTGTTCATTATACCATTGCCCTTAGTGTCGGTCAAAAACTCGGTACGGTATCCGAGAAGGCCTCTGGACGGGATCTTGAACTCAAGACGTGTATATCCCTTGGTAGGAGGAAGCATGTTTAAGAGCTCTCCCTTACGCTTTCCGATCTTCTCCATGACAGGGCCGACGAATTCCTCAGGAACGTCTATTACGAGCTCCTCGACAGGCTCAGAGAGCACACCGTCGATCTCCTTCATGATGACCTTCGGCTTGCTTACCTGGAACTCATATCCTTCACGGCGCATTGTCTCGATGAGGACTGAGAGATGGAGCTCTCCTCTTCCCTTTACGATGAATGCTTCTGTTGTATCTGTCTCTTCGACTCTCATGGAAACGTTTGTCTCGATTTCCTTAAAGAGTCTGTCTCTTAAGTGACGTGATGTTACGTACTTGCCTTCCTGGCCTGCGAAAGGGCTGTCGTTGACGGAGAATGTCATTGCGATCGTAGGCTCGTCGATCTTAACGAACGGGAGCGGCTCGGGATTGAGTGCATCGCAGAGAGTGTCGCCGATGTTGATGTCAGCGATACCGGCAACGCATACAATCTCACCGATTGATGCGGAAGCTACTTCCTCACGGCCGAGATTGTGGAATCTCATGAGCTTAACGACTCTTGCGTTACGCTTGCCGTCCTCACCATATGTAACGAGTGCGACGTTCTCGCCCTGCTTGATCGTGCCTCTCTCGACTCTTCCTACGCCGATCCTTCCGATGTAAGGGTCTGAATCGATGTTGGATACGAGGAGCTGCATGGGGCCCTCAGGATCGCCTACAGGGCAGGGTGTGTACTTAACAACAGTATCAAGGAGAGGTGTGAAATCCAGTTCCTTGCCTGCTTCATATTCCTTGAGATCAAGTGTGGCAACACATGTCTTACCGGATGTATATACAACGGGGAATTCAAGCTGGTCGTCATCTGCACCGAGTTCGATGAAGAGATCGAGTACCATGTCAACAACTTCGAGAGGTCTTGCATCAGGACGGTCGATCTTGTTGATGCAGACGATAGGCTTAAGTCCTAACTCAAGAGCCTTATGGAGAACGAATCTTGTCTGGGGCATAGGTCCGTCGAATGCGTCTACAACGAGGAGAACGGAGTCAACCATCTTAAGAACACGCTCTACCTCACCGCCGAAGTCAGCGTGGCCGGGAGTGTCTACTACGTTGATCCTGATGCCCTTGTAATCAATGGCCGTATTCTTTGCAAGGATCGTAATACCTCTCTCACGCTCCAAGTCGTTAGAGTCCATAACCTGCTCTACTACTGTCTCGTTCTCACGGTAAACGCCTGCCTGCTTGAGCATGGAGTCGACGATCGTTGTCTTGCCGTGGTCAACGTGAGCGATGATCGCGATATTTCTTAAGTTCTCGATAGTTGTTTCTGCCATAAATGATTTCTCCCAAGTTAATAGATCGGGCATCATGCCCAAAGCCGATACTTCTAATAATTATTAATTTAAACCGAGTAATATTTTGCTACTGAATAAGCAGGTTTTGTGACTGTGATATTTCACAAAATATCAGTCTTCATCGCCGCTCTTATTACGCAAAAGGAGACGTATTGGAACGCCTTCAAATCCGAAGTTTCTTCGAAGCTGGTTCTCGAGGTATCTCTCATAGGAGAAATGCGACAATTCCTTGTCGTTGACGAAGAGCACGAACGTAGGCGGCTGCACGGAAACCTGTGTGCCGTAATAGATCCTTAAATGTCTGCCCTTGTCCTGAGGCGTCGGAACCTGTGTTACGGCCTCGGATATCATCTTGTTAAGAACGCTTGTGGTAAGGCGTTTCCTGGAATTCTCATATACTGTGTTTATCAGCGCGAAAAGCTTATCCGTGCGCTGACCTGTCTTGGCGGAAATAAAGAGCACCGGAGCATAATCCATGAAAGGAAGACGGTCTTTTACGATCTTCTCCATGGTCTCAAGAGTTCCGGTCTGCTTCTCTATAAGATCCCACTTGTTGATTACGATCACGGAAGCCTTGCCGTTATCATGTGCAAGACCCGCGATCCTTGCATCCTGCTCTGTTACGCCTGCCTCGGCGTCGATCAGGATGACGCAGACATCTGCCCTGTCTACCGCAGCAAGGGCCCTTACCATCGAATAACGCTCAATGACGTCTTCGATCTTGCCCTTCTTACGCATTCCGGCAGTGTCTACGATTGTAAATGAACCATATTCGTTCTCGATCAGGGAGTCGATCGTATCTCTTGTGGTACCCGCAATATCAGATACGATACTGCGCTCGGTACCGGTAAGTCTGTTGGATAACGATGACTTTCCGGCATTAGGCCTGCCGATGATCGCAACTCTTATGGTATCGTCTTTTCCTTCGCCGTCTTCTGCAGGAGGGAACTTGGATACGACCATGTCGAGCATCTCGCCAAGCCCCAGCTTGTGAGCTGCCGAGATGGCGCATACATCCTCTAATCCCAGATTGTAGAATTCATAGAATTCCGGCGGCGGATCGCCTACATAGTCTGATTTATTGACGCAGACAACAACGGGACGTCCTGCTTTCCTGAGCATGACGGCGATCTCCTCATCAGCTGCCGTAAGGCCGCTCTTGAGGTCGCACATAAAAAGGATGACATCAGCAGTCTCGATCGCGATCTCAGCCTGGACGCGCATCTGCTGCAGGATAATGTCATCTCCCGTATCGGGCTCAATACCGCCCGTATCGATCATAATGAAGTCTCTGCCGCACCAGGAAGTCTCGGCATAGATACGGTCTCTGGTGACACCGGGGGTGTCATGAACGATGGAAATGCGTTCGCCGTAGATTGTGTTGAACAGAGAGGATTTACCTACATTAGGTCTTCCTACTATTGCCACGACCGGTTTACTCATGCCTTAACTCCTTTCTTTGCAAAAATAAGAGGCAGTGCCTTAATTCCATAACACTGCCTCGTTAAGTAATACTTCTTAATTTGATCAAATGTCTTCGTCGACTTTGATAACCTGTTTTCCATCCAGGTAACCGCAGTTCTTGCAGACCGTGCGGCGAAGCATCTTAGCATGACACTGGGGACATTCAACGAGACCCGGCATGTTAAGTTTCCATGCGCTTCTGTGACGAGCTGTCCTTGCCTTCGACCATTTACGCTTCGGATGTGCCATTCATCTTCACCTCTTTCTTTACACAAATGCTTGAAGATAATACCTTATATTTCTTCGTTTTGCAAGAGCCTTTTTATCGAAAAGATATTCCTGATCGGATCACCGCTGTCCGGATCGAGCGTATAACTGATCTCAGCGCCGTCAATTAAGCCTCCCGGAAAGTTGATATAATCAGTATCTATAACGACTTCAATAGGCCCGAAAGCCGTATTCATAGTGCTTTTTGTCTTATTTCCCGCCTCAAAGACCATTCTCGAAGTAACGTCGCCGTTTCTTACGACAATAGCTTTTGATTCTTCTTTAATAAGAGTCATTACAAAATGAGTTTCTTTTTCCTGCTCATTATGTTTTTCCGTCCAGTTATAAACCGTCCTTGCGCCTTCAACGGTCATCGTACCCTTTGTCGTTAAGGGCTCAGAGTACATTCCGGACCTGATCACGAACAGGCACTGCTCTTCAGATCTTATACCCATCAGACAGTCACCTCATATTTATCTGTCGTAAAATGCCTGGTGCCTGAAGGCAGACCCTCACCCAGGAAAGGCGCTGCAACCTGCTCAAAGAGCTCAGGCTCATCGCTCGTATAAAACTCCCTTACAGGGCTCTTATTTCCTTCTGAAGCCGTTCCTTCGCTTCCCAGGAGCTCTTTTACGACCTTGGCCGTAGCTTCGCCCGTATTAACGAGGACGACCCCGTCGCCCATTACTTCTTTAATAACCTTTGAAAGCAGAGGATAGTGCGTGCAGGCCATTACAAGGGTATCTACGCCCGCTTCCTTCAAGGGCTTTAAATATTCTTCTGCCGTAAGTCTCGTGACCTCGGTATCCCACCAGCCTTCTTCAGCAAGGGATACGAACAGCGGGCATGCCTGCTGGAATATCTCGATATCCTTAAGACCGAGCTCTTCTGCCCTCTTCTCGACGGCAGCCTTGTAAACGCCCGTGGATATGGTTCCCTTGGTGGCGATAATGCCGATCTTTCCGTTCTTTGTAGCACGGCATGCAACATCCGCACCCGGAGTCACCACCTCAACGACAGGCACCTTCGCCCTTGCCTTGAGCTCTTCATATGCGTAAGCGCTCGCAGTATTGCAGGCAACGACGATCATCTTAACGTCTTTGCTCTCAAGGAACTTCATATTCTGCAGTGAATAGCGGATTATCGTGCTTCTGGACTTGGTGCCGTAAGGAGATCTCGAATTGTCACCGAAATAGATGGTGCTCTCTTCGGGCACCGCTTCCCAGATCTCTCTCAGGACCGTAAGTCCTCCTATACCTGAATCGAAAACTCCGATCGGTCTGTTATCAGTCATTTATATCCTTCTTCCCCTTATTAAGGCGAACATTATAATCTGGTCCTATTTTAAAGGTTTTGCCCGACACGTCAACGTGCATGTTGTTCTTCGGGATCCTGCCGAACATTATCTGGCATGAGAAGAGCTGCTGGTATCTGACCTTCTTTCCGTCAGATGTCTCGAAATGCATATTGACCTTATTGCGGCCGTAATTGCCGTCACCTAAGACCGGGTGACCCAAGTGCGCAAACTGCGCCCTGATCTGGTGGGTTCTGCCGGTTACGAGCTCTAACTCAAGGTCCGACACGCTCTCACCGTCAGGTCCTGCGTCCTTAAAAGTCTTTAAAATGCGGTATTTGGTAGCGATGTCCAGGTCACCGGGCTGCTTGTCGTCATGGATATAGACCTTGCCGGCCTTGGTCTTCTCAAGATACCCCTTAACTTCCTTATAGAGAGTTCCGTCCTCGCCTACCGCAGGCTCGCCTTCATCAGGCTCACCGAGCACAAGCGCCCTGTATCTCTTGGTCACAAGGTCATTCTTAAAGAGAGCCACGCAGTCTGCCAGCGCCTGCTTGTTCTTGGCGATCAGAACGAGCCCTCCGGTATTCATGTCGATCCGGTGGCAGAGCTCCGCATCCTTGAACTTGGTATTCTTTCTGATCTGATCTATAAGGGTGTCGTCGATGTCACTCTTGCCTGAATGAACCGCGATGCCCTGGAATTTGTTGACGATGAGAAGTCCCTTTGTCTCTGCGACGATCTCATACATCTTCTCCTGCGTTTTGGCTGGAGCTTTTTTCGAGGCCTCGAAAAGTTCATCAGGAAGCCATATCTCGACAATGCTTCCCGCCTTTACCGCTATATCCTTATTGATCTTCTTTCCGTCGATCCTTATGTCGCGCCGTTTAAGGGCGTGAAAAAGATCGGCGGACTTAAGCTGTGGGAAGGCCTCTAAGGATGCCTTTACGACATGAAGGCCGTCCTGGGACCCGTTTACTGTAAAATCACGCATCTGCTGCCCCTTTTACTTTTTTTCTGCTCCGGTATTCTTTCGCGAAGATGAAGAGACCGAAGAAGATAAAGTCTATCACTAATACCTCAACAAGATACAGCCATTCGACATGCTGGTTCGTCATGACATCTGCCGAGAACTCACCGGTAATGATCGGGATAAGGTTGTTATTGAGGAAATGCATTGCCACGGGAACCCAGATATTATTCGTCTTGAGATATGCATATCCGAAGAAGATTCCTAAGGTGACGCATGTGATTATCTGGCCTGTTATCATCTGGGGAACGGAATCTTCTGTATAGAAGAACGTATCAACAGGTATATGCCATAAGCCCCATACTATACCGAGAAGGATAACGCCAAGCTTCATGCCGAACTTCTTCTGCATGACGGGCTGCAGGAAAAATCTCCAGCCGTATTCTTCGCCCAGGAAAGCGATTATGGTCAGAGGATAATTTATAAAAAGTCCTAAAATGGAAAGCCCGAACAGTTTGTTCTCTGCAATGGCCTTATATTCTGACATATATATCGGCAGCGTGCCGTTGATAACACCGTCAAGAAGAAGCGGTCCGATATTTTTTACCAGGTAGAGCACAACGAACAATAAGACAAGAAGGATACCTGCACCTTCTTTGTTTCTCGCAAGCCCGGCAAACTTACGCCTCTCCCTGCCGGCGACAAAATAAGCTATCCATAAGAGGATCGAGGTCTCAATAAGAACGGACTGGCCGATCAGGTTATATATCTGGCCTGCAGGAAGCTTTGTTGAGACTCCTGTAATCTCAGAACCCGTGCCTGATGAACCGAGGAGTTCGGCAAGATCGATCACATCCGAAGCCCGGAAAGGCATAAAGAAAACGCTTGCGATGCCAAGCAGCAGCTGGATCACGTAATTGATAACAAGGACAATCATGAAAAACTTCGGAACGCGCTTCTCACCCTTACAGCAAAGAAGGAATCCCAAAGCCACTCCGGCGGCAGGCGAGCACATCTGGGCATTTACGATCTGGGTAAGATCTGCGCCCTTCTGCTTTCCGATATACATCGGGATCATCATCAAAAATGAAATGCAATAAGCGACAGCGATGAATATTATCAGCCGCTTCTTATCTAAAGATCCGGTATCTGCAGTATCCATTTCATGCCTCCCTTTGTCCTTATCGGATTTTCTGTTATTTTACCATAATTATAAGACGCCCTTTTCCCGTCATTCGTTCATTAAGATATGACCGCTCTTATCAAATCGTGATATTATTGCTCTTATGAAAAAGACAGATTACAGGAACCTCGCATTCAAGAAAGCCGTAAGCTTATTGCTTACAGTCTGCTTATGCGCATCAGCGGCATCCTGCGGGACCGAACCTGCGGTAACCACAACCGAGAGCACTACCGCCACGACAACATCTGAGACGACTACAGCCACAACCACATCAGAGACAACAACGGAGACGACAGAACCCGAACCCACCGGTCCTGATTTCTCGAAGAGTATTGCCTACAGTCTCTTCCCCGACACCAACAACGCCATGACGATCAACATGAATGTCAACATCGATGATTACATTACGACCGACGGCGACAAAGAGGTCTTCGAATTATACCGTCTCGCATCTGACCTCGGCTGGCTTGAGAAGGGCGCTTATACATACGACGATTACGTGGCAGCCATGGAAGCCAATCCCGATCAGACCAAGATCGGTCATTCAAACTGGTTTGAGTATAAGTACGGTGACCACAGAACGGTATTTACCATAAGCGAATATATCGAAGATATTAAGAAATTCGATTCCCGCCAGGTCTCATGGATCTCTTTCGAATACTTGAGAAATGACATGGGCATGCCCTACTTTGAAGATTCGGGCAGCAATTACGGCCACGGCAAAGTCTTATTCGGCTTCAAGAAGCACTACGATAAGCTCTGCTATCTTGTAAGCGGCCAGCACTGCGTATGTTCGAGAGAAGATGCCATCATAATCGCTTACGGCTTATGGTTCTTCTCCGTCAATCCTGATGACTGCACGGCCTACAGGGACGATTTCAAGAAATTCAATACCAAGAAGGGTATCCAGATCTCTTAAGATACCTGCTTTTTTGGTATCGGAAGAAGGCTTCTTGTGGAAGCCTTATATCCGGCATATCCGGACTTTTGTGACTGTCTCTTGTCTGCCAGAGGAATGCTTACTGTAAAGAACATTATGGTATTGGCAGCTGCGCCTGCAAGAAGCCACCAGTGCTGAGGCAATACTGATACAGCCTGAATACCTATTCCCCACCACATCAGGATCTCTCCAAGATAATTCGGGTGTCTTGCGTATTTCCAAAGGCCCGTACGAATGAGTCCATGCCTGCCGCTCTTTCTGTATTTCTGCATCTGCAGATCGGAAATAAGCTGAAGCGTTGCAGCACCAATACAGATCAAGGCTCCGATATAGCTTCCGATGTTTGCTTTCAGCTGCAGCCTTATCACAAAGACCGCCGGAAGCGTACAAAGATAAACGATGAGTGTGGGCATCAGATGGATTCCGGTAAAGTTTATGAACGGGTAAAATATCCCAGTCTCATTTTCGAACTTGGTATAACGCCAGTCCTGATGTTTCAGGCCTCCGAATGTATAAGCCCAGTTTCCTGTAAGCCTTATGCCCCAATATACTATCGAAACGATAAGCAGAATCGCTGCAGGTGTAAGTATATATCTGGTTGCAAAAAACAAAACGATCACTATGGGCTGAACGCTCCAGTAAGGATCGTATACAGATGCATTTTTGAATATCAGGCTGAATATGAATACAAATACCGTACAGACGATATCGGAAACAAGAAGCCTTGCCCAAAACGTAAACCGCAGCAGCATATAAACGCCTAATCCAAGAGCTGCAGCCATTATGTAAATGCATGCGATCAGGAGAATTCCTATAGGTTTGCTTTTTTTGAGAGAATCCATATTCATCAGCTGTAATTCTTTACTTTGCCGACAGCGACATAGTTGTCGATCACTGCCCTTAAGTCAGTGCCTTCCGCGGCATTCCATTCGGGCACATAATCGATCATGTATGTGACCTTATCTCCGTCCTTCTTCACGACTTTATAGCCGCCCGTAAAGAACTGGTCCTGGGATACGGAGCAGTCGTATTTAACGCCCCTGCACTCTTCCAAAGTGCATCCCGGGAAATTGATATTCCATATCTCGTTTGTGCCGAGAGGCTTATCTATAAGCACTGAAGTGATCTCTTCTATATATTTTCCCGTGACTTCATGTGTTCCTTCGTGATATTCCGAGAATGCTATCGTGTGACAGCCCTGATTAGATGCCTCGAAGGCAGCTCCGCATGTGCCGGAATACTGTATCGAAGATGCGATGTTATAGCCTTCGTTGATGCCGCAGAATACATTGTCGGGCCGGAAAGGAAGAACCGCGTTCAAAGCAACGCAGACGCAGTCAGACGGGGTTCCTGAAGTTGCAAATGCATGTACGCCTTCGACCGGGAAATCAACAGGCCAGACATCGATCGGTGTCCAGAATGTTGCGGAGTGGGACATCGCACTGTGCTGCCTGCATGGAGCTACCACCCATACCTCGCCGAATTTCACGGCTGTTTCCGCAAGTCTTCTTATTCCGTCGGAATCTATTCCGTCGTCGTTTGTGATCAGTATCTTTCTCATCAGCAACCTTTCAAAACATAGCAGCAGGCTATGTTTATATTAATCTAAAACATCAGGATTACAATGCTTTGCATTCTTCGATAAAGCTGCTGATCTTCTTTTCGACTTCTTCAGAAGGCTTCTCCTTGGGGTCGATAAGGCTTAATGCAGCAGCAAGAGAATCCGCATGCGCTGCTTCCTTCACCGCCTGAAGGCATTTTGCAGAATCACCGCCTGCGCTTGTTGCGATCGCTGCGATCTTTTTTCCTGTCAGATCATTGTTCTCGAAAAACGTACGGAGCGGAGGCGTGAAATTGCTTGCCCATACGGGTGTTCCGATGATGACAAGATCATAATCAGACGCATTGAAACTGTATGGTTCCAGATCAGGCTTCTTCTTGAACGTTACGGCAGAACCGCCCCATATGAACTGCATTGCGCCCTTGTCGGGATAAGCCTTTACGGGCTTGATCTCGATCAGGTCGGCACCTAATCCTTTCGCGACTTTTTCTGCGACATAACGCACATTTCCGTGCATTGAATAATAAACGACTGCTGTCTTCATTTTATTTGCCTTTATTCACCTTTCAATTTGTATACTGCATTGAGATTAAGCCTTTGGAAGTTGCCGTCATCCGGCGTGAGGTCTCTTTCGAACTTTATGCCCTTGTGATCCAGACAGATGTCCATAAAGAGCATGAAGATTCCGATATCGATCGATCCGAAATAAGCGAGCCTGAACGGCGGGATGATGCCGTGCTTGCCGGGTCTTCTGTAACGGTATACCTCAAGATTTCCGTCACCTTTATTTACGACCTTCCAGGGCTGGATATTGCATGCCGTGGGAGTAAGTCTGACATTCTCCGTAATGCCTTCGATAACAGGCCCTTCCCAGAATTCTTCCACGGGAACACGGATAAAAGATGAAAGGTCGCCGGGCTTTCTGAATTTGGAATCGTCGTCGATCTTTCTTATCGCCATCATGATGACGTATTCCAGGCCTTCGAACTTTCTTTCCTTCGTCCTTCCTACACCGAACCAGAGAGGACCTATTCCCCTGCCTGTGAGGTAGAGGTCTAATTGCTCACCGATATAACCGATATTCTGAAGATATCCGGGCTTTCTCTCGCTGTAGATCAGGATGCAGTATTCTTCTCCCCTGTTGCAGCTGGTCCGGCTGCCCGGGACGATCTTGATCCTGGTCTTTATCCCGTCAAAAAGAGGCGTGAACTTATACCACATCTCAGAGATATCGTTCAGTTCCTCCTGCGTAATTGTCTTGCCGTCCGGCTCACCGTATCTGTGAAAGGATTTTCTCTTGAAGATCAGATCATAATATGAGCTGTCCATCGGCAAAGCCCCCTTTAAAATCAGATTTACTAACCGTTATTTTATCATAATGAGAAAAGGGCCTGTCGGAGCTAAACCCGGCAGGCCCTGTAATGTTTGAACTTACAAGTTATCAGCCCTTGCTCTTAACGTAAGCGAAGAGGAATACTACAGGTGAATTCCAGTAGATCGTTACTTCGTTCAAAGAGAAAGCCTGGTCGCTGTCTGCATAGCACAGAGCCGGTGCAGTATTCGCAAGAACATTCTGTGCATACGGATCTTCGAGGTTCTGGTTAGGGCCTCCAGCTACCATTCCGGGAACAGCAGCCTTCTTAGCCTGTGAAGGTCTGTGGTGAGGAGCCGTAGGTGAGAGCGTACCGAAGCCCGTAAGGAAGCAGTAGCCTGTACCGTTGGTTCCGAGGAGATAGTTGAGCTGCTGTCTTGCGATCTCATCACCCTTCTGATAACCTGCGATCTTGTCGTACAGGAGTACATACATACCGTTGTTTGCGATGGTCATGTTGCTGCCCCAAGGGTATTCCTTGAGTGAAGAATTGTAGCTGTCGGTGGAAGCTGTTGCTTCAACTTCCGCGATGCCGCTCATGAAGCTTGCAAGGACTGCATCGTAGAACTTGCCCTTAACAGGAGCGGAAAGATATGCATATCCTGCATAAGCACTTACACCCTGCCAGCCGAGATCTGCTGCGCATGATGCGCCTGACTGCATAAGCTTGCTGAATTCCTCATCGTAGACTGTCTCGCCTGTTGCCTTATAGAGCTCGGCGTAAGCCCAGATCCTCTCGTCGATATCCTTATCGTCAGGATACTCACCGGTTACGATGCCGTCAGGATTCTTAGTGCCTTCAACGCTCTTATGCTTCTCGAGATAGTTCGTAGCTCTTGTAGCCGCATCAAGGCATCTCTGAGAGTACGGCATGTCGAATTCCGCATAGACGGTTGATGCCATTGCCATGACTGCTGCAAAATCTGCCGTAGCAGTTGTTGATACAGGTGTAACGATGAGTTCTTCTGTCTCTTCTTCAGGCATTACAAAGCCCGGGAAGTTAGCGCATGTAACCTTGTGGTATACGCCGCCTTCGGAATTCTGCATCTTGAAGAGCCAGTCGAGCTCGTATCTTACTTCATCAAGGACATCGGGAACGCCGTTGCCTGATTCAGGGATATTGAGAGCATCGTCAAATGCCTGGGGATAAAGCTTATATGCGAGCATCAGGTCTGCTGCCGCCTTAGCGCCGGATACGACATATCTGCCGTAGTCGCCTGCATCGTGCCAGCCGCCTGATACATCGATCTTCTCGCTTGTACCGAAGATCGTTGCCTTCTCGGTATGGCATGCAGGGTGAGCATAGTCACCTGCAAGGTCTGATGTAAGTTCCATGCCGCATCTCTGCAGATAGAACATTCTGAGCGAAGCCTTAAATGCTTCATCGTAAACATCAGCACCGATCTTGAATTCGAACGATTCCTTATCGCCTGCCACGATCTTATAAGTACCGGGAGCAGTAACGGAAGAGAAATCGAATCTTGCTTCATTTCTGCCTGTAGACTTGTTCATGGAAGCTGATGCAACATCGCCCTCATAAACAGCCTTGCCTGTAGCGCAGTCAACAACGGAAGCCTTGTCCGTGATCGCATCACCGTTCATTACGGCAACCTTTACTGCGTTAGGAAGATATCCTACCTGGTTAAGATTGATAAGGCTTGCAGCAGGACCGTCTGAAGTATCGCCTTCAACGTAGCCCGTATCATCGATACATCTTAAGTCGAAATTATCGAAGCATACAGTATGCTCCTTGAAGCCTGAATTATTTGCAAATTTACCCATGTTGAAACAAAGTCTCGGTGCCGGATCAGAAGGCTCCTCCATCGTGAAGACGATGTCGAAATGCTTAACTTCCGGACCTACGTGAATAGTCTCTTCGCTGTATCCGTGATAATCGCCGCCGTTTATCTGGATCCTGTATCCCAAGTCACGCTCAACATTGGAATAGCAGTCGAACTGCATCTCATACTTACAATTCTTATAGAGTGCAAAACCATCGTAATAGAACTGGTTTGACCATTCCTTGATACCGATCATCTTGCAGTCGAACTGCAGTTCGCCTTTATCATTGACGGTCATAAGGCCGTCGCCGCCTTCGAAGTAAGTATGCCAGTCATGATCCTTGCTCGAAAAATCGCCGTTTTTGATCATGTTGAAACCCATGATGGACGGTTCGGTCTCAGTGGGTTCAGTTACTTCTGAAGTCTCAGTCTCTGTCTGAGATTCTAAAACACCTGAATTGCCGCCATCGCAAGCTGCCAGGCTTAAGAGCATGGATCCTGCGAGTATCGCACTTACAATCCTCTTCTTCATAACAAGCCTCCCTGTTCGGATTCTTTACAATTGACGATTATATCATCACTAAATGTCAAATCCTATCAGATAAATATATATAAGTATCGTTATTCTCTAAGATAATGCATGTGTTACAATTTACGAGTATCATTCAGGTAAAGAATCCTTGCGATTTATAAATTGTAAGACCAAAAGGAACGGGTAAATGATCAGTAAGAATCCGATAAAGAGAAAACAGGAATTAATGCCCTATCTGCTGATATCCGGCATTTCCTTTTTGTCGGTCATCGTTATCATTCTCATTGTTTTCGCGGTCTTCGGAATGGCTCCGTTCGGAAACCACGGACTCCTTTACAGAGACGGAGAGATCCAGATGGTGGACCTCTTCTGCTGGTATAAGGATGTCCTTACGGGGAAGTCTTCTGTCGGATATACATTCACCAAATCCCTGGGTGGCAGCAACTTCTCGGTCTTTACCTATTACCTTGCATCCCCCTTATCGCTCCTCGTAGTCTTCTTTAACAAGTCAGACGTTCCGCTCTTTATAAACGTGCTCTTCATCCTGAAGGCGGCTCTTGCAGCCCTCTTCATGGGAATATATCTGACATACAGATTTGAACCTGATACAAAGTCCAAATACTTTGTATCCGTGATGCTCTCGGTTTCCTATGCATTTAATCCGTTCTTCATAACGCAGAGCAGCAATACCATGTGGCTTGACGGGGCTTATATGCTCCCGCTGATGATCATGGGCGCGGAGAAGATCGCACAGGGCAGGAAAAGTTATATCCTGCCGGTAACAACCGCTCTCGCATTATGCTTTAACTGGTACAGCGGGATAATCGATCTGATGTTCTGCTGCTTCTGGTTCCTTTTCGAATTCATAAGGGTAAGGATAACCGGAAAAGAAGGAAAGAAGCCTTTCCTGATCCATCTTATAAATTCGTTCGCGCACCTAATCGTCTCATGCATCATTTCTCTCCTGATATCTTCGGCAGTGCTTGTTCCGACGCTTCTTAAACTCTCTGAAAGAACCCACGGCAAAGGCGGTCTGTCGATGCTCACGGATCTGAGCTTTATCGGCGGTCCTCAAGAGATCTTCTTGAATTATTCATTCGGAATGATAAGCCTCCAGGGCAGCGTGAGCCTCTTTGCCGGAAGCTTTGCCCTTCTGGGCGTGTGCCTCCTGTTCATCGCTTCGTCAAAGCATTGGAAAGAGAAGATCTTATACGGAGCAGTCCTTCTGTTCTCGTTGCTCATGTTTATCTGGCAGCCTCTGGTTGCCCTGTTCTCGATGCTCCGCGTAGTTGAATCATTCTGGTACAGATACACCTATCTCGGTATCTTCGCGCTGATCTTCCTTGCATCCTCATTCTATCTTGCACAGGATAAGGGAAAGATCAGATCATGGATGCCTCCGGTCACGGCTTTGGTATTCTCCGTTTTGGTTACTGTGCTCTTCTTGGTATTCCCTGACAGATTAAATGACCAGATCTTCGCTTTATCAATGGCCAAGCTTACGAAGACAGGTGCGTCCTTTAAGCTTGTTCCCATCATCTCCAGGATAGTATTCCCGATACTTATATCGCTCATCATGTGCATGATCATCACAAACGGAAATACCCACCTGACACTTAAGAAGATCTACGCGGGATTCATGGGACTTCTTATCGTACTGGAAATATCTATGGGGCAGCTGATCCTTGCAGACAGCTATACTACAGCCAACGCAGACTCTCTCTCGGACTATATAAAGAACGAGGAAGCTCTTCTTTCTTCGATCAGGGATGAATCCTTCTGCCGTGTGCTCCAGACCTCATATCACAGCATTCATATGTCAAGATTCCCCGCTTCCTATAACGAGCCGATGGCATTCGGATTTAACTCTGTTACATCGTTCGTATCTGATCCGGACGAGAACACTATAGTATTCATGGATAAGTCAGGATACGCTGCGCACAGTGCGACGATTACGGCTACATCTTCGGAAAACCTTGCAACAGACAGCCTTTTGGGCGTTAAGTATGTTCTCCTTCCAAGCAATGTCAAAGACGGTTCAGGCCTTGTAAAGCTTACGGGAATTGACGGATTTAAGGATATCTATACCAATCCTTATGCATTCCCGGCAGCCTTTGTTTACAGCGGTTCCGGCGATTACGACAGCCTCTCCTCATGCCCTGCACTTTATATCAATGATATGTTCAAAAGACTTACGGGAGTTGATAAAGATCTGTTCGTACCTGCCGCCGTACAAAGCACTGCTGCAGAAAACTCCACTGTCAGTTATGAGTTAGACCTTGGCGGAGATTATTCGCCTGACAGATACATCCTCTATGCAAATATCGTGACCGGTACGGAAGACGGTGCTGTACTCATGGTTGACGGCGAAGATTATATGAACTATTCACAGTTCCTGTCACCTTCAATGGTAAGGATAGTATCAGACGATAATAACGTAACTGTTGCCATCAGGTTCAAGCAGGGCTCTGACCCTATGAGCCTCGTATATGATGCGCAGTTCTATCTCCTTGATCTGTCAGTTTTGAAAGAAGCATCCGAAGCTGCAAATAACAACGCCGCCAAGGAGAACACGCTAAAAGACGGTTACGGCAAGTTCACTGTCGATAATGCCGGCGCAGGAGAGAGCCTCTTCATCTCCGTTCCTGCAGAAAAAGGCTGGAAGATCACGCGCAACGGCAAGTCCGTAACCCCTGACATGATCGGAAACGCCCTCATTTCCATACCGCTGGAAAATGGTCATAACGAGATCGAGATGACTTATAAAGTGCCTTATCTGGAAACCGGTCTTTGGGCAAGTGCTTTGGGATTACTGATCTTTGCAGCGGTGCTCGCTTACGAGAACATCAATACTCGTAAACCCAGTAAAACTCATCCCGCTTACAAAAAGCATAATTGAATTCACTGTTGCCATCAAAGTTCGCACCGCCATTATTCTGGGTGTCGAACTGACCGATCGCCTTCTGCTTTTTATAGACTTCCTCGTCCGTCAAAGTTATCTTCGTAACCTTCTCCCAGTCACGGCCGGCGCCGCCTGAAGGGAAAGGATTCGTAAATTCGACGATCTTTATATTGCCCTTGTCATCGGTCTCAAGCTTATCGGGCCACGTGAGTTCCTCGCCGTGGATGACGCTCTCGCACAAAGTCGTGTGATATCCCTTGTCTTTGTTGAGCGACTCAATGACATCTCTTACAGCCTTAAAACCGAACTTGTGGTCAGGATGCCACTCGGCTTCAGAAGTCGTATAGACAGTGTCAGGCCTTACCGTATCGATGATGTTATTAAGATCACTTCTGAAATCCGCATAGCAGTACTTTGCGGGAGTTCCGGCATCGAGCGTATGATAGTCGTAGAGATTGGATGAGGGGTCCCCGTATGTCGAGTCATATCCGCTCGGGGCATCGAAAACTATCCCCGGATCAGAACACTCATAAAGGCTCTGCAGGATGATGTCTCCATAACCCATGACATAAATGTTGCTCTTATTTACGCCCAGCACTTCCAGGGCCTTCATGGTCTCCCTGATACGGACCGGACCTAAGTCCTTATCGAAATAATCTCCGTTAGTAAGGAGTACGACCTTGACTATATCGCCGTTTGCGACAGTCTTCTGGATAGACCCCGCAAAGCCCAGGATCTCGTCGTCTTCATGAGGCGCTACGACCATCGATATCTTCTTATCGCTTTTGTCGAGCTTAAAGCAGTCTAAAGTTATGCCGGTGTCTCCCGGAAGATAGCGGAAAGATATTTCTCCGGTGCCTTCCTTAAGCGTGATTGTCTCTTCTACGGTGCCGCTTCCTTTGGGGAATCCGACCTTTGTAAAGAAGTGGCCGTCAACGAAAAGTCCGAGCGTTCCGTCTTCTCCCTGATTATCGTAAGAGATGCTTATATCGTAGTGTGATGCTGCGGAGATATCGTAGGAAAAGCTTACCATGGAGCCCTCTTTAGCCTGTATCTCCACGCCCTTGCCGCCGCTCATATCACCGCTTCTTACTTTTTTCGAAGACTTGATAAGACATGCTTCTGCTTCGATCGTGCCGGAGCTTATATCAAATAAAGGCGCATCCTTGCCGGCGCATCCTGCAGCAGGCAGAATGAGTGCTAAAGATAAGACTATGGCCTTCCACTTGTTGTCACGGAAGCAGGTCAACATCATATTCGAACACCTCATTTGACGTGAAATCATCACTGTTGCTCCACCAGTACTCTATACGCTCCATCCGCTCGCCGATATAAGCGTCACAATATGCTCTTCTGTCTTCATTATCTTCAAAGAAAGTTATCTTACCGCTTACGTGATTACCGCCGATCTCGGCATCATGTTCCGTGCCCTTTGGATAGAACTGGAACATTCCCACAAGTCCGCCGTTATGGACATAACCGTGATCCGAATCATAACCGTCGATCTTTATATTACAGCAAACGATATCAGGGTAACCTGCCGCGCAGACACCGCCCATGAACTGCTCATCCTTAGTATCGCGGTCAGTATCGATGCAGATGAGCGTGATATCGGCATTTACACTGTCGATCCTGCCAAAGCCGTAGCCGGCCACACCGCCGACACCGAACATCCTGTCGTGTGCCATGAGCTTCAGAGTTCCCTCTACACTGCAGTTAAGTATCTTCGAATTTCCCATATATCCGGCGACAGACCCAATAAAACAGGGCGCATCAGAAGCGATATCGATATTCACACCCGATAAGGTAAGGTTCCTTACCTCCGCACCTTCGATCACATCGAACATGCCGGCAAATACGGTATCGTATTCCTTCATATTGCCGTCGTAAGTCCTGCGCTCTGACATCCCCGTCTGCGTGATCTTCAGATTTGATACCGTATGGCCGTTTCCTTCGAGTATTCCGTTAAATGTAAAAGGCACCCAGTCTATACCTGCAAGATCAATGTCTTTTGCCAGGATATATTTCCCATTGGGATCATCCTTGATCGAAATCAGTTCTTCCGGAGTCGAGATCCTCTTGTAGGTCATTAGCTCAAGCTTATGGCCGAGATCAAAACCAGCAAATGCAAAATAAAGAGCAGCGCCCAAGATCACAATGATCAACGCCGCTATGAGAATTCCTGTTTTGCTATGTTTCCTGACCTCATTTGCCATAGGCGCATTATAACATATTAAGGTCTGTCAGATTTCCCGAGGCCGCCGGCTTGCGGCAGCATTAACCCCGGGGCCGTACCCGCCATCCGCATTTGCCAAATGCCGCTTCGTTCAGCCCTCGAAAAGGTGACGTCGTCATTGTTGATTTCAGCTCATCCCGGCATAAACAGAGCACAAAAAAGCCGTCTCATCACGAGACGGCTCAATTATCATTTGGCTGCCGAACAAGGATTCGAACCTTGACAAACGGTGTCAGAGACCGGTGTGCTACCGTTACACAATTCGGCAATGCGGTTTTTCAACTCACGAATTATAGCAAAGCCATTTCCGAAAATCAATACGGAAATTTACTCTTTTACAGGTTCTAACGGAGGCATCGCTCCGATCTCGGTCAATTTATCCCTGACTTTGCCCATATCTTCAAAGATAGGCATCTTATTAGCGGGGTTTCTGAGGGCATAGGCCGGGTGATAGGTCGTCATGATATAGTAGCCGTTTTTCTCGATAAAACGTCCCCTGACATCATGCATAACGGGCTTTGTGCCGAAGAATCCCTCATAAGCCGTTGAACCGCAGAGAAGGATCACCTTGGGCCTTACGAGCATGAACTGTTCAGCGAGGAGCGGCTTGCAGCAATGGATCTCTTCAGGCGTGGGACGCCTGTTCTGGGGCGGCCTGCATTTCGCGATATTGCAGATATGGTAGTCGTTATTGGTAAAGCCGTAGCTTCCCAGGAGGTTCTGGAGGAGCTGGCCTGATCTGCCGACAAAAGGCAGTCCCTGGATATCCTCGTTCTCGCCAGGAGCTTCGCCTATTATCATCAAAGGAGCTTTCCTGCTGCCTCTGTAGATGACCACATTAGTACAGCCATCCCTTAAGCCGCAGTTATGGCAAGCCTTGCACCTTGCCTCGAATGCCTCCCACTTCTTATCAAATTCGTCTGCCATATAAACCTCTTACTTGAACATTATCACCGTGATGCCGTCATTTTGCAGGCCCCAGTCCCTGTCGCGTGATACGGCAGGATACTTTGCGCTCATTTCGCGCCCTGCAGAAGAGAACGGTCCGAAATCCTCGCCCGGGCAATATGACTTGATCATGCCGCGCGAAATATACTTGCGGAGCTCTAACCCTATCGCCTGCTTGATCGCACCGCCCGTGCCCGAAGACCCGTAGCCGTGAACAATCTTAGCCATGGGCTTGCCTGTCGCCCTGGCTCTGTAGATCCCGTTCTGGAGCTTGACCATGGCCTGCTGCACCGTCGGGTGTCCCTGTTCGATATTGATTATTTCCATCAGAAAACCTCTTGAAAACAATTATACGCTAATAAGTTATAATATTCCCATGAGACTGGACAGGTTAATCGCAAACAGCGGAATAGGCACAAGATCTGCCGTCCGCAGCATAATATCCCACGGCAGCGTTCAGGTTAACGGCGCTGTCGTTACTGACGCCTCTTTCCACGTGAAAGAGACTGATTCTATCACCATAGACGGTCAGGAGATCAACCTTCAGACAAAACTCTATTTTCTTCTGGATAAGCCCGACGGCGTCCTTACGGCAATGGAGGACAAGCGTCTGCCCTGCGTTGCTGACTATATTCCGTCAGAACTTAAGTCGAAGAAGCTCTCGCCTGTCGGAAGACTCGATTTCCATACGTCAGGACTTCTGATAATTACCAACGACGGTGAGCTCTCACACCGACTCCAGTCGCCCAAGTATGAAGTTCCCAAAATCTATATGGCAACCTTCAGAGGCCTTGCCTGGACAGAAGAAGAGATAAATACCGTAGCATCAGGCTTTACTATCCGTGACAAGGGCTACAACGAGCAGATAGCTCCTGCAGAGCTTAAAGTCATCGAGCCGGCACAAGACGGCCTTGCCAGAGCTCTCCTGACCCTTCACGAAGGCAAGACTCATGAGGTCAGAAGGATCTTCGCGCACTTCAACAAGGAAGTATTAGAACTCAGAAGGCTCGAACTTGCTGGCGTAAAAATAGAAGAAGGCCTTGATTCCTGCGGAACCTTCAGGCCTCTTACCCAAGATGAATTGGATCTTCTTTTCGAAGCAACCGGACTTAAGTAGATTCCGGCATCTCCTTAGCATAAGCAGAATTTATTATCGATGTGATTATCTTTACCGTCATATCGTCATCGGTGCTGTTCTTGCACTGGCCAAGCATAAGCGTCGTCTGACGTGACTTCCACTTTGCTTCAACACCGAAATTGGTTACAACATCCTGATCCGTGATCTCGAATCCTATGAGGACAGGATCATCAGGGAACTCGGCAGGATTCCTGATATCCTCTTCGCCGAGACCGTATTCCTGTAACATATCATTCTTATATCTCACGGACTCACGCTCTGACATGTATATGGGCTTTACGCCTGCCTTTGCCTCATCGGAGAGCCCTGCCATTATCCGGTCGTAAAGCGGACCCAGATCCTTAAAGACGCTGAAATAGAACTTATAAGCCCTGTTGTCAGATATAAGGACATCAGGATTCGTATAGAACTGGGCATTGAACGACTCATTGCCGATCTCATCCATCGGGATCTTCTCGTCGTTCGGCACGACGACATCGGCCAGACCGACGTAAGGGTTCTTGAGGCCCTGCTCCACTAATGACTGTTTCATATATGTGTTATCAAGATACATGTGTCCGAAAACAAGCACTGAGCAGTCATTTTTCGCATTCATGAAATACCCGACCAATATTACGATAATGGATATTCCGACTACGGCGCCGAGCAGCCAGTTCTTCCAGTTGTAGTGGATTATCGTCTGCCAGTCACTCTTATATCTTCCGAAATACTTGGGCTCGCTCTCCCTCTGCTTCTCCTCCCGGACTCTTACATCACGTCTTCCGGATGCGATGTCATAGACAGCAGATATCTCCTCTTCCATAGCCACGGATTCGGGATCGTCCTTGCCTCTGTATTTTTTGGACATCTGCCAGAAACGGTCGTCGATCTCTTTGATGTCGGCATCACTTCCGAGTCCCATGTACCCGAGAGCCTGCTCGCGGGTCATGCCTGCAAATTTGCCTGTAGCATCAGAAGCAGAGACAGAGGTTCTTGCCTTCACCTCATCGTAGTTCTTGCAGACTATCGTCCTGAACTTATTACCGCAGAATACCCTTATGCTCTGAATGATCGGAAGATTGTTGTCATCAATGAGAGCCAATGTCTCAAGGCCGCTCTTCTTAAGATTGTTGAAAAGGACCTTCTTGCTCCAGTAAAGATCTTTCTCCGAGAGATCCGGATTGGCTTTAAAGTCTACTGCCATTACCTTGCACGAATGACGCATGACCATATCAGCAGCATGCATCATGGGCGTTCTGTAATTATCTCTGACAGCTTTGCCCTTCAATACAACAAGGACGATGTTATCGTCCTTCTTGTACTCTACACTGAATTGTTCTGAATCAAATACTTCGTTCATTTAACTCCTGTTTTACAAGCATTTGATCACAAGACGCACCACATTCATGGCTGCGGACTGCACATCTGCCAATGTAAGGCGTCCGTGATTTACAGCCGTAACTATATCCTCTGCATTCTTGGCGCAGCCGGGCATCTGCATATCGCAACCGGCGTATACGCATAATCTTGAGAATGCCGGCGGATACTTGATCTTAGACTCGTCATAGCCTAAGAACTCTACATCTTCAAATGAAGAGAACCAGTCGGTCATGACTGCACCTTCATAGTCCCACTCATCTCTGAGTACGTTCTGGATCAGCTCGTAATTGTTTGCTGTATGGATTCCGTTGAGGAGATTATATGAGGTCATTACGCAGAACGGCTGCGCGAGCTTGACCGCGATCTCAAATCCTCTAAGGTATATGTCACGCAGAGCTCTTACCGATACGTGAGAGTTGCTGAACATTCTGTTGTTTTCCTGGTTGTTGCAGGCAAAGTGCTTGATGGTTACGCCCTTGCCGTCAACAGACTGGACACCCAAGGTGTCATAAGCTGCACAAAGTCCCGTAACGAGCGGATCTTCGGAGTAATACTCGAAGTTTCTTCCGCACAAGGGATTTCTGTGGATATTCATTCCCGGCGCGAGCCAGAGATGCACGCCGAATTCCTCCATCTCCTCGCCGACAAGACGTCCGAGCGTCTCGATAAGACCGAGATTCCATGTTGAAGCAAGGGAGAGAGCCGTAGGGATCATGGTGCAGTACTGGTAATAATCGATCGCATCTTCGGGTGTATCTTCCGGGAACGGATTGTTGATAAGACCGAATGTCTCGCCGCCTCTTAAGAGGTCTCCGTTCCTAGTTGCCTTGAAATGAGGCTGGAGCCTTAAGCCTGCAGGGCCGTCAGCCATGACGAGCGGAGGCAGCCTTCTCTTTCTTTCAAACTTTGATGTAGTCTCAGCTGCAGCGCCGGGCACATTCATCGCAGAAGAGAATACTATATCCTCGAATCCGTCCTTGATGTAATTGCCGACGATAAGCTCTGAGAGCTCTTCCAGTGAGAACTGCGCAACGAATTCAGCAACGCCCGCATTGCGTCCGATAACCGAGCCCAATGTGAGGACTTCATCCTTGCGCTCATCCATATGAGTCTCGCAGACACCTCTGTATCTGATGATGCTCCTTCTGACGCGGAACAGATTAAGCGTGAACTTTCTCTCGCAAGCTGCCAGCTGGGCCTGGTCCAGCGCCTGACGCGCTTCCTTGCCCTTTCCGGGATTCTTCATGTCCTCGAAAACATATCTTGCATCATCCTCCAATATCCTGTCGTACTTCTCCTGAACTACAAACTCAGGGATATTAAGAACTGCTTCGATGCTTGTGTCGCGGGAGCTCGTGCCGACTCTGATGATATAGTCACCGTCAGGGATTACCCTTGCAGGATACCTGTCGTCAAAGCACGCGAAATTATCGATAGGGAAAGTGACCTCCACATTCCTGCTTTCGCCGGGGTTGATGATATCTGTCTTGGCATATCCAGCGAGCTCCTGATAAGGCCTGTCAACGGGACCTTCAGGTGCAGAGAAATAGACCTGTACGACTTCCTTGCCCGGGAAACTGCCTGTATTAAAGACCTTGACCCAGATGCTGACATCATTTCCTTCCTGGGTTACGCTCAATACCTCAGTGGTAAATGTCGTATAGGATCTTCCGAATCCGAAGCAGTAAGCAGGTGTGATGCCGAATGAATCGAAATATCTGTAGCCTACGTAGATGCCTTCCTTATAGAACTCGTCATCGGTATCGCCGTCAAGGCTTGAGAATTCACCCGCACAGGGATAATCCTCATAATGGCTTGCCCATGTATCAACGAGTTTTCCCGAAGGATTGGTCCTGCCCGTAATCGCATCAGCAACGATGTCGCCGGTCTGGTTACCGATCTGTCCTACAAAGAGGATGGAACTTACGCCGGGACGGTGCTTGAGACGGGACATATCGATAACGCCTCCGATGTTAAGGAGAACGATTACCTTGTCGAAATTGTCAGTAATGAAATTGAGATTGTATTCCTCCTCGTCGGTCAGATAATAATCGCCCTTCTCAGGCTTTCTGTCTCTGCCTTCGGTGGAATCACGGGAGATCACGAAGATCGCCGTGTCGCATGAAGCTTCCGCAATATCCTCTTCGGTGATCTGTGGCTGAACGGGCGCTTCAAATGCCATCTCGAAATAAACGCTTGTAGCAGGAACCCCGCGCTCTCTTGCGGTCGACTCTACCTTGTCCATATAAGCCTTGAGGGAAGAATCGTAGATTCCGTCATATCTGTCGAGCCAGCCGGTGGATGCTATTTCAAATCCCGCATTGGCAAGACCCTCGCAGATGGATATGTTGTATCTGGTGTTAACCTCACCGGAACCGCCGCCGCCTCTTACAGTGTGTCTGGCGCCGTTTCCGTAGACAGCTATTCTGCCGGGAGTTGTTATAGGCAAAGCCCCGTTGTTCTCAAGCAGGACAAGGCACTCACTCGCAAGTTCTCTTACGGTTTCCGCATGCCTGATTTCCGATTCGGTGACTGCATCAGTAGTCTTCGCGAGAAAATCCATATAACACCCCTTCCGTAAAGCCGCCGAGAAACGCCGACTATACTATTCAGCTAAGCACTAGATAATTATATTATAAAAATCCAGAAGGTCAAAATTTAATATTTTAGAAAGAACACCCCGGAAACCGTCCTCCGAAGTGCTCTTTTGTCTGTTATCTGTAATCTGAGATCAGAATAAACAATCCGCCTGACCGGTAATCATAATCGTAGACTGTTTTACTGGCGTAACATCTGATGTCCTTGGCTCCGTATATAGAATATTTCAGAGTTCCCTGATTATTATCGTCAGGGATTATCTTGATCTTCAGCATGTAGACAGTCTGGTCCGCCCCCGCAAGTTCGGCATTGGCAAACTTAAACGGAGACATATCCCTCCTGACATAAACGGTCTTTTCATATGCTGTCTTCTCACTGTTAAAATAAATTGCCAGATCTTCCAATGATGCCTGATCTTTCAACGTGCAGTTACTGGTGATCCTTCCGATACAACTTCTGCAATTCTCGTCTTTGTAGATGGAATAAGAGAAATCCCTCTCTCTGCTTCCTGTCATGGCGCTGATTCCTACTTTTGCAGGAGCATCCGTCATAGGAACAACACAGGCGAGCTTAAGATACTTGGTTTCTTCGGTCATCTCCGCCATTATCTGCTTCATACAGATTCCCCAAACTGCAGATGCATGCCATATTACAGCCTTGCCGTTCTCTATACCGGCATAAATACCTATATGGGTCCAGTAAGTCTTATTGTAATCGTTATCCCATAGGATCAGGTCGCCGGGCTGGGCTCCTATGCTCTCCAAATAATTGACCCAGTCTTTATTTGTCCAGCCCTCGACTTTCTTTCTGCTGGATCCTCTGGCATTTACGAGCTTGCCTACATAGTTATTGTAGATCCAGGTTACCGAGGTTCCGCCCGGTCTGTAGATCTCATACTTGTCAACATAGCTGTCAGCTACTTTGTGTTCTTCGTTTTTATTGAATTTATACGAGATGAATCTCTTCTTTTTCTTGTAGTCGTATCGGACTTTGACCTCATGAACCGTACCGAATGTCATTCTCAACACCATGCTTACGAAGCCGTCACATGCCAGCGAATCCACCTGCGCCCCGGATGTATAATTAACTGTATTGAGCTTTTTGCAGTTTGCGAGGATCGTATTACGGAATTCTTCCTGACCCATAAATGAGTCCGGATCTCCGCTTCTGTCCCTGAAAACGTCATAGAGAGTCTGATATTTGGCATCGGCCGAAACACTGACAGGGGGTATATATGACTCTGCAATGCCCGCAACAACAGCAGCCATTGAAAGTATAGCAATTACCTTAACGGCAATCTTCCTGATGTTAATTACGCCCATTAAACCTCGCTTTTTTCCCCACGGTCATTTTAGCAAGGCACAAGTAACAAGTAAATTAGATTTAAGGTTTTATACAAGACCGTTTCGTGACAAAACAATAACGGAAACCTCAGCCGCAAAGAACAGGAAAAAAGCCCGCCGGTCTCATAGTTCAAAGGCTTTGGCGGGCTTTCTTGTTGCTGGATAATGCTCTTAAATCACCATTTCCACTCTTCGAAAAATCTTCTCTTCTTGCCGTCCTTGTTATGCCTCTTGCCCCACTCGTTGACAGAAGCCATAACGATAAGGATGCTTCCGGAAACCAGAAGATAGATAAGCCATACAAGCGTTGCCCAGAAAACTACAGACAGGTAGATCGCGATCGATACCATGGCGACGATGCCCAGGATAAACCACAGTCTGAGACGCCTGATGAATGAGAAGATAAAGATTCCGATAGCAGCAGTTCCGACGATTATGAGGTCTGTACCTTCTCCGGTGACTGCCGCAGAGATGCCCTCTGCAACCAGTGCAACAGATACTCCCGTAAACCAGATATACTTGGCACTCTCTGCCGGGAATGGCTTTATCACCTTGCAGATCAATAACAGAGTTCCGAGTATCAAAGCGAGATTGATCTCGAAAGCGATAACCTCAGGATATTCGAGATAGGGCTGTGCGAGGATGCCTATGCAGCAGAATACCGTGGCAAAAGTCAATATTACTCTAAACGGCACCCTTACCCTGCCTGCGATATTCATTATCAGGATCGCAATAGTAAAGCAGAATGCCATAGGCATATAATCTTCAAATCTTGTTCCGAAAAGGAAGAACCACGATGTAAGCGTAAGATAGTCCACTCCCTTTTCGGAGAACATGGTCTTTCTGAACAGAAGCCTTCCCAAACCTGCAACCGCAAGCGCCAGGACGATCATCAGGACATTGTTCAGATCATCACTGTCTATCTTCGTAACCTCGCTTATCAGAGCCAACTCCGCTGCAAATATAGGAACGATAGTAAAGAATTCAGCCTTAAACAGAGCCAGGATAACCGCAAAAACAACCGCTATTGCAAATAACTGCCAATTAGGTCCGATAAGGAATCCCGCGCAGATGAACCAGATCATCGAAAATGCCAGGGAGAAGTACTTTAACGCCGTGAAATTCTCATTTTCAAGTTTTCTCTTGAAGAATGCCACTGCCACCAATGCCACATTGATCACGAGGAATATGAGCGCAGCTATCTGTCTTGTGAGATCGATATAATCTTCAGGGATAAACTCCAATCCCCACTCCTGCTGAGCATTGAACTCGATCATGAGGAATATGCCGATAGACAAAGAGTTGATGCATGCGGAAATCCATGCTATCTGGCCAATACCGATCCTACGGCTCTTGATCGCATCAACATTACAGCTGACAGCCAGAAGAATGAAAGCAAAAACCAGGAGCCATGCACATACATAAAGGTCTTTGCAGAGTATCATGTCCGTTGTATAAGCAAAGAGCGAGAAAAAGCTTACAGCAAGAGATAATCCCGACATTATAAAGCCAATCAGCTTGAGCCTCAGATCATCTTTTGTTGCAAATCTGAAGATCAGAATGATGACCGCAGGGATCAATGCCATTACAGGGAAATATATATTTCCGGAGACGGGATTATCCTCAGGAACGAAGTAAAGCATTATTACTCCGATGTAGTAATAGATCGTGGTAAGAACAGCCATGAAGACCTGCTCCGTAACTGAAACCTCTTTTCTGAAGAATTTCGCAAACTTGTTTTCTTTACTTGCAAATACCGGTTCTGCTGTCATCCTGAAAACGAAGAGAACAATCAGGAGGAAGCATGATATAACGCCCATTATAGGGCAGTCTTCTATCGACATGATCGCTGCTATCGTGTTCAGGACTATTGGAAGAACCGTATCCGAAGCCCATGAAGATATCTTAAGGATCTTGTGGATCACGAAGAGCAGAACTGTGAGCACCATCATGACCGAAGTAACGAGAACCATATTGTCCGAATCCAGGAAAATAACCAAGGATATCTCTATCAGGAATCCCATCACAGGAGTTATGTATTTTACCCAGCCCCTGCCTTTCGCGAACTTGGCAAACAAAACAAGAGCTATGAATTCAACTACAGTACCCGCAACAATCGCAACATCAGCAAAAGCTATAGTAAAGAGCAGTAATATAGCAGGTACATAAGTCATTACTTCTGCATAGACTCTGAAGAAGATCTCTTCCCTGAACAAAGGAATAAGTGAAGCGATCCTCAGCATCAGGGCAAGCGTCGCAAGACCCAGACAGATCGCTGTCCATTCGCTGACCTCCGGGCTTGCCTGCCCTGCCATAGCAGACAGGAAAACAACAAGCCATGTAAGCGCTATATAAGTTGTAGTGCGGTAAACATTGACTTTGCCTTTTTCTTTAAAAATGAATCTTCCTCCTATCGAAGATAAGAGAAGAACAAATGAAGCAACAGACGCCACTATCCAGCCCTTTCCGTTACTAAACGAGAAAGATGAGCCGAACAATTCATAGACTCCCATGCCTATAACAACGATAGGTCCCAAAAGACTTGCGAGCGTGTAAAGAGCAAAACCTGTCTGCTGCAGCTTTAATCCTTTTCCTGCAAATAAAGACATTCCGTAGATCATGACAACTATTGCGATAAGGCCTATAACTCTTACCGCATCAGACATCCATTCCCATGATCCCGTCATGAACGTTGCGCCTACCATCGTAAGGAGCAGTACGCCGATACCGAATGTGATATTGATGCTGCTGAAGAACTTCTCGCGCTTAGGCTTTTGAGCAGCAACAGCCGTTGACTGATAAGTTGTTGCAGGCGCAGCTGCCGGAGCAGGTGCCGCAGCAATTGCCGGAGCAGGTGCTGGAGCTGCTTTGGGAGCAGAAACCGGAGCAGTTACAGGTGATGAAACAACCTGAGTCTGAACAGCAGGTGTATGAACATATGTGGCCGCAGCTGCCTGCTTTACAGGCTGCTGAACAGGTTGCTGAACTTGCTGCTGAACCGGTTGATATACCGGCTGTTGAACTTGCTGAACCGGTTGATATATAGGCTGTTGAGCTTGCTGTACCGGCTGCTGAACAGGCTGTACGACCGGTTTTTGAACAGGCTGATATACCTGCTGAGCCGATTGCTGATCAGGCTGCTGAACGGGAGCACGATATAAAGGATAGAGCTGCGAAAACAATTCCGGATCGCGTTCCTTGATCATACGCTCCAGTTCAGTTATTCTGCGGCCTCTCTGAATATACTTGACTAAGAAAACAACAAACAAAACACCAAATGCAACTGCAAGAACAGCAAAAGGTGTTGAGTCCAAAATACGCCTAAACCCTAACAAATCCATATCATCATCCTCCTTTATCAAGAAGCTCTGATACCGGGATATTAGCATTCACAAAGGATTGTTGTAAATAGCTTTGATAGTCAAAGTATTTATTACAACAATTTTGCCTAACTTTTTTACACTGTTAAACCGAAGTCTTTATCTCTGGACTCTGCCGGATCCGTCACCTTTTGCGAGTTTTGTGACCTCATCGATCGTAACCCTGTTGAAGTCACCGTCGATGGTGTGCTTTAAGCAGCTTGCAGCAACTGCAAATTCAAGCGCTTCCCTGTCATCTGCCAGCTCATTAAGGCCATAGATGAGGCCGCCTGCAAAAGAGTCTCCGCCGCCTACTCTGTCAACGATGTCATACATCTCGTATTTACGGCTTACGATGAAATCCGTGCCGTTATTAAGAGCTGCTGCCCAGAAATTGATATCTGCGCTCTTGCTCTCCCTTAATGTGATAGCTACCTTCTTAACGTTCGGGAACTTCTCAAGGAGCGAATCGCTCAATTTCTTATAATCTTCCTGGTTGAGCTTGCCGCCTTCGACATTGCTCTCGCACTTAAGACCCAAAGACTTCTGGCAGTCTTCCTCATTAGCGATGATGATGTCTGCATACTTTGTCATCTCGGTCATGACTTCCTTAGCATCAACACCGTATTTCCAGAGGTTCTTGCGGTAGTTAAGATCGATCGAGACAGTAACACCCCTCTTCTTTGCTTCCTTAACAGCAAGGATCGAAGCATCCTTGGTCTCCTCAGAAATAGCAGGTGTAATGCCTGAGATGTGAAGCCACTTTACGTCTTCATAGACCTTATCCCAGTCGTATCCCTCAGGCGCGAAAAGTGAGATCGCAGAATATGCCCTGTCGTAGATAACCTTGCTCGCACGCTGGTTAGCACCGGTCTCGAGATAGTAGATGCCCATTCTGCCTGCGGTGCGGATGACCTTGGATGTATCGACATTAAATCTTCTGAGTTCGCCAATAGCAGCATCACCTATAGCATTATCAGGAATTACAGATAAGAACTCTGCTTCGAGCCCGTAATTTGCAAGTGATACAGCAACATTAGCCTCACCGCCGCCGAAAGTCGCTTCCAGTGAGGGAGACTGCAGGAATCTCTCCCTGCCGGGGCTCTTAAGTCTTAACATCAATTCGCCGAAAGTCAGATATTTGCTCATGCTCTAGTCTCCTTAATGATCTTTACCGCATTGGCTGATAATGCAGTTATTTTATCCCAATCGTGGTTTGCTATGTCATCCTTCTTGCATACCCAGCTTCCGCCGATTGCAGCAATGGATTTGTTCTCGATGAAGTCCTTGAGATTTGCTTCGGAGACGCCTCCTGTCGGCAGGAACTTAACCTGTCCGAAAGGTGCTGACAAAGCCTTTATAGCTTTGATCCCGCCGAAAACATCAGCCGGGAAGAACTTAACGACATTAAGCCCCAGACCGATCGCCTTCATGATCTCAGACGGAGTAACGCATCCCGGAATCACAGGGATATTATTTTCCTTCGCCCAGATAACGACGCCCTCATCAAGGCCGGGAGAAACGATGAACTTAGCGCCGTTCTTAACTGCCAAAGCTGCCTGTTCAACATTGATAACCGTGCCTGCACCGACAGTCATCTCGGGTACTTCTTTCGCGATCATGGCAATAGAATCAGCGGCACATTCCGTCCTGAAAGTTATCTCCATGAAGTCTATGCCGCCCTTGAGCAGCGCCTTTGCGAGCGGCACCGCATCATCGGCATTATTCAATACTACTACCGGTACTATTCCGGTGCTGTAAACCTTTTCAAAAAACGTCATAAAAATCACCTCTCAAACAACTGGTATTCTACCATACTTTTGGTTGCGATTAAAACAAAAATAAGTTATTTTATATGAGTTATACAATAAAACCGAGGTGAATTATGAAGAGTTTAACAGGCGACAACTTCCTTCTGGAAAACAACACCGCCCTCACACTTTATAACGAGTATGCAAAAGATCTCCCGATAGTCGACTATCACTGTCACATCGAGTCAAAAGAGATCGCGGAAGATATCAACTATGAGAACATTACAAAGCTCTGGCTCGGAGGCGACCACTATAAATGGCGTCTTATGAGGACAGCCGGTATCGATGAACGCTTCATCACCGGCGATGCCACAGATAAGGAGAAGTTCATGATGTGGGCCAAGGCCGTTGAATCAGCCTTCGGAAATCCCTTATACCACTGGACTAATCTTGAGCTCTCAAGATACTTCGGTATCGAAGAGCCGATTACGGTATTAAATGCGGAAAATATCTGGAATAAGGCAAATGAGATGCTCGCTTCAGGACAGTTATCCGCAAGGAGCATCATGAGAAAGTCCAATGTCGAGCTGATCTGCACGACCGACGATCCCTGTGATTCACTTATCTATCACAAGCAGATCAAAGACTCAGGATTTGAGACCAAGGTTCTTCCGGCATTCAGGCCTGACAATATCGTTGATATCGAGAAGAAGAGCTTCAATGAATATCTTGCAAGACTTGAATCTGTATCAGGCATGAAGATAACTACGGTAAATGATCTTAAGCAGGCCCTGATCTCAAGGCTCGATCTTTTCGAAGCCATGGGATGCAGGCTCTCTGATCACGGCACTGAATACATCTGGTACGGTAAAGACTTAAGTGTTACTTCAGATGATGTGCTCTCCAAAAAGCTGTCTTCTCCTGACATAAGTCTCAGCTTCGAAGAACTTACGGCTTATAAGACCGACCTCATGCTATTCTTTGCACGCGAATATGCAAAGCGCGGATGGACGATGCAGCTTCATTTCGGCTGCAAGAGAAATGTCAATTCCGGCATGCTCAATAAGGTTGGCATCAACTGCGGATGTGACATCATCACGGGTTCTTTTGATTTCGTGACACCTCTTACTGGTTATATGGATGAGCTTAACAGCGAAGGTCTTCTTCCTAAGATGATCATCTATTCATTGAATCCTACGGACAATACCGTTATTGACACATTGTGCGGCGCATATAACGACGGCAGTGTGCCCGGCAAGATCTCACACGGAGCTGCCTGGTGGTTTAATGACAATCTCCTAGGCATGGAAGAGCATCTGAAGTCACTTTGTGCCCAGAGCTCTCTTCCCTGCTTCATGGGAATGCTCACAGATTCCAGGTGCTTCCTGTCTTATACGAGACATGAATACTTCAGAAGGATCTTCTGCAACTATCTCGGAACGGAAGTCGAGCGCGGCAGGTTCCCCCACGACAAACGCATCCTTAAGGACATAGTCGAGAGGGTCTGCTACAGGAATTCAAGGAATATGTTCGAGGCTTAAAAAGCCATAAACCGTCGAATGTAACATTGTTACAACGGTCGTTTTTCCAATGATTCTCAATATTTTGGCTGTCAGGTTATTCCCTGACAGCTTTTTTATATTTTGGTAACGAAAAAAACGTGACCAAAATGTTGACTGACCGTTGTTGCACTATTTATGTCATGAGAAGCGGAAATCGAGTGACTAAAAATCAAACAATCAATAAGCACGCTCTCCGGCCGCTATACAAACGACCATAAAAAAGGAGTTGCCTCTTGCGAGACAACTCCTTGTTAAACTTAACGTGATCTAAGCTATAGCTTATTTGTAGAGCTGAGCGTAGATGTCTACGAGACCCTGATAGTTAAGTGCTTCGCAAGACTTAACATACTCATCCCACTGAGAGTCGATCTTAGCCTGTCCTGTAACGAACTTGAGTGTCCAAGCATTAACGTTACTGATGAGAGGTGTAGCGATGAGGTTGATCTCTTCGTTCTGATCAGGTGTAGGAGCGAGACCAGGTGCAAGAGGCGGAACGTCTCTGTCCTGAGCGTCACGTGCAACATAATCAGCAACAGGTCCTGTAAGGTTGTCAGACATTTCTGCAACAGTACCACCGTACCAGAAGTTACCGCCTGCATAACCCCACTTGAGTCTGATGTCTGTCATGGACTCTGCTTCGTCATTACCGAAACCTAAGCCAGAGCAGCAGAAACCAGGCATAAGCTTCTTTACGCCGTTCTCTTCTGTGTAGTGCTCGCCCTTAACGCCCCACTTTGTGAGCTCATAAGCTTCGTGAGAATAGAAGAGCCAGTCAACGAATCTGAGCATCTGGATGAATCCGTCTTCACCGAGTTCATCAAGAGCCTTCTTGGAGATCATAACGCCGTTCTCAAGTCTCTCAGGAGATACTGTGGAGTTTCTTGTAGAACCGATAGGCATTGTGATTACATAGTTCTCATAGTTGCCTGCACCGAGCTGTGCTGTCATGTTCTGCTCATAGTTAGCCCACTGGCCCTGGTTGATGGACATGATAGCTGTCTTGCCGTTGTAGTACTTAGATGTAGCTGTAGCGTCGTCCTGTGTGAATGTTTCAGGATCGAGGATGCCTGCTGCAACAAAGCTGTTAGCTGTCTTAAGGAATTCCTTATAATTATCAGATACAGGTGAGAAGAGGAACTTATCCTGATCCTTGTTGTATCTCATACCGTTACCGATGTTCCAACCGGCATTTACATCGTATGTAGCTGCCATAACACCGAGGAGGTTTCCGCCGGAACCCTGACCGGATTCGTTACCGCACCAGAGGTCAGACCAGATGTAGTCGGACTCTTTGCACATACCCTGAGCTACCATGTAGGACTTAACCTTCTTCAAAGCTTCGAGGAAGTCTGCCCATGTCCAATCCTTCTGGAGAGCAACAACGTCAACGCCTGCCTTGTCCCAGATATCCTTTCTGATAACGAAAGAATAGTTGATGAGGTTGGATTCCTTCATACCAGGGAGCTTGTAGTACTTACCATTGGATCTTGTGATCGTCTGGATGTCCTTAGAGAGATCATACTTGTTGTAGAAATCTGTGTAGTAAGGCATGTACTTAACATAGTCAGAGATAGGAACGATAGCGCCACCATCTACGAACTTTGAATCATCATAGATCTTAGGAATGATGTAAGCTGCGTTGCCTGCCTGGATGTCGAGTGTGATCTGATCCATGTAGTCTCCGCTATCATAAGCCTTGATGTCGAGAGTAACATTTGTCATCTCTTCGATCTTCTTGAAAACACCCTCCGTCTTCCAAGTATCGACCATCGGATACCATGATGCATCACTGAAGAACATTGTGTAGGTTACGGGGGAGTCAGCCTTAAAAGTCTTTCCCAAGCCGTATGTGTAGGGCACGTTTTCTTCAGTCTCAGTAGGCTGAGTTTCGATCTGACTGGGAATCGTAGTTGTCTCAGAACTCTCATTAGCGCCTGTGCAAGCTGCCAAGCTGGAGAGCATTGAAACTGCAAGACCTACGGACATTACTTTTGCAAGTTTTGTTGTCTTCATAACTGTTTCCTTTCTTTACATTTTTCTATTGCCGTTGGGAAATCCCATTTAGCACAAACTGATTACTCTTTTACGCCGCCGAGCATCATGCCCTGTACGTAATATTTCTGAATGAACGGATAGATACAAATGATCGGGATAACCGTAAGTACCATCGCACATGACTTGATATTCGCTGCCATGTTCTGCGCATCAGGATCAGATGCACCTGCACCTCTGATGATCGTCTGGAGGAAGTATGCTACCGGCCACTTAGTCTTATCCTGCAGGTAGAGTTTTGCATTGAACCAGTTGTTCCAGTACATGACCGCATAGAACAATGTCATCGTTGCAATGATAGGTGTCGACAAAGGCATTGCTATGTGCCTGAAAACGCCGAATTTATTAAGACCGTCGATCTCTCCTGCTTCCTCAAGATCCTTAGGGATACTCATAAAGAATGATCTCATGAGGATTACATAGTAAGTGGAAATGAGCATCGGAAGGATGAATCCCCACATGGAGTTCTTAAGACCGAGCTTAAGCATCAAAACGTAGTTTGCCATAAGTCCGCCGCCGAAATACATCGTGAAGATGATGAACGGTGAAAGGAACTTATTTACTCTGAGCTTCGGCTTTGAGAGCGGATATGCAAGGATCGATGAGAAGAACAAAGATAAAACGGTACCGATGAGCGTATAGAAGATCGTGTTGCCGTAGTATCTTAAGAACTCATAATTGTTTCTTGTCATTACATAGATATATGTATTGATGCTGAAATCATCAAAAGTAAGATCTTTGTTAATGAATCCCTGAATGGAAAGATCTCCGGCGATGATCGCATGATCAGACGTAAAAGACTGAAGGATAAGGAACAGGAACGGGAAAAGCGTTACCAGTGAGATCACTATCATCAATATAGTATTGAATACGGTGAATGTCTTGTATGCTGCAGATTCCTTGATCTTATTCTTAGGATTATGAATATGGATCTCGCCCTTTAATTCAGGTGTTGTATTAGTAATGTCACTCATATTCTTACCCCCTTACCAAAGACTCGTGTTTGCTACTTTGCGTGATACAAAGTTCGCACATGTAAGAAGGACTAAGTTGATGAGACCTTCGAAAAGACCAACTGCCGTAGCGAAGTTGATGCTTCCTGATTCGATACCCATACGGAATACGTAAGTAGATACGATATCAGATGTCTCATATGTGAGAGGGCTGTAAAGGAGGTATACCTTCTCGAAAGCTCCGCCTGAACCTACAAGTCCGCCGATATCAAGGATAAGGAGAGTTGCGATCGTAGGAAGGATGCAGGGGATGGTAACGTGCAATACCTGCTGGAAGTGATTAGCACCGTCAACTGTTGCTGCTTCATAAAGTGAAGGATTGATTCCCGACATAGCTGCAAGATAGAGTATCGTTCCCCATCCTAAGCTCTGCCATACACCGGATGCCACGAAGATCGTTCTGAACCATTCGGCCATTGCGATGAAGTTGATCTTCTCTCCTCCGAGCTGGGAGATTATATCATTGACAGGACCGCTCGTGGAAAGGAGTTCCTTGATCATACCGCAGACGATAACCATTGAGATAAAGTGCGGGAGATAAGATACGGTCTGAACGAATTTCTTCCAGCGAAGATTCCTGATCTCGTTCAAGAGTAAAGCGAAGATAAGTGTTAAAGGGAATCTGAAAAGAAGATAAAGGCCGTTAAGGATGAGCGTGTTCTTGAACGCATCCCAGAACGGCTTAGCTGTAATGAACTGCTTGAAGTATTTGAAAGTAAGAGGGCCCTCGCCGAAGATATTGCCGCCGGCATAATACTTACGGAAAGCGAGGATATTACCGAACATCGGAATATATCTGAAGATAATGTAATAGATTACAGGGAAAAGGAACATGACATAAAGCTGCCAGTTGACCCTGAAATCCTTATCCATTCTGCTGCCGAGTGATAACTGCGTCGGAGTCCACTCTGCAAGCTGCTCTTGCTGTATTTGTTCTTTCTTACTCATTTTTAAAACCCCTAGGTTTACTCAAATGTTAAAATGCTAACTCATTTGCCCTCTTGTATGCTTGTATGGAAGTTGGTTAGCTTGGTATGAGATTATCACCCTATCGGCGATATGTCAATACTCTAATCACATCGAATACCGGAATTTGTGCAACACGAATAACGCCCGGGTCATGTCCCCGGGCGTTACAAATAAACTGTTATATGCTTATTTACTTAATTCTACTGATGCTTTGGCCACATCTTTTCCCAGTCCGCTCTTATTCTGCGGATGGAGCTCATAAACGGGTTCTGGTGCAGGCGCCGTAACCACTTTTACATTACTGATATATTCCGGTGCCCTCTCCTGGAGCTCCTGGATCTTTCTCCAGCCTTCAGGCACTTCGCTCTCAAATGTCAGCGGATTGATGTAATCAGCCATCTTCACCAAAACGACAGGAACCTCACCGAAGAATTCCCTCATCTTACTGAAAGTCCTGATCATCTTCTGATCGTAAGCACAAGGATTGGTGCTGCCGGTACCTCCCTGCTCAAGGACCTTCTTGGCCAATTCAGAATCTGCCATCGTCAATCCGTCGGGATCGCCGGCATTGGATTCGCCCTGGTACCACCAGATCTGTGAGACAGCTATATTCTTTATTGTCAGAATACTTGAGTAGTATAAAGACGCGGGAAGCATCTGTGCCATCGGAATGGGATTGAACTTAGGCATCTTCTTCTCGACCACTGTCTTCCACTCACCCATTATGTCCGTATCGCCGGAAGGTGTCCTCAGATAATACGGATGGCCTTCGACGAAGCCGCCGAACTCCTGTTCAACGGTGAGCCTGGTCATTATCGTGTTCTTTCCTTTATTTAATATCGTACCGTCGAAATGATAGATCCTCGGCGGATACTGATATTCGGTCCTGCCGACTTCAATGCCGTTGATATATGTGATGTCGGCATCGATCAGGTCACCGAGCCTTAAGACACAGTCACCTTCGCATATACCGTCATAATCAAATTCCCTGATGAACCATACGATGCCTGAGAAATCCTTAACGACGATTCCGGGAAGCGTCACGGGCCTTGCATCCTTAATGCCTTCCTCGATCTTAAAATCGTTGTCGTCAGCTTCGGCACGCCAGACAGCAGAAAGATTCTGCCAGCGTTCCATATATTTCTTAAGAGCGCCTTTTCCTCTTAAAGGTGCGATCTCATCCTCGCTTATTCCTGAAGCGTAGAGATCCTCATCACACATCCAGGCTTCGATCGTCGATCCGCCCTGTGCAGTCAGGATCAGTCCGACCGGGACATTCTTTTCTTCAAATAAAGTCTTAGCAGCATAAAAGCCAATGGCGCTGAAAGCATTTTTCGAAGTCCCGGAAGCCTTTATCCAGTCAAACTCCGGCAGCGTGTTGATACTCTCCTCACCTACAGCCGGGATATCAAGGTCCGGTGTCAGTGTATATTGTCTTACATAAGGATAATCTTTAGCTTCGACTTCTTCCCTGTTAAGCTCCAGGGTTCTCCCTACGGGCAGTTCCATATTGGACTGGCCGGCAAGAAGGAAGACATCGCCGATGCAGACATCCCTGACCGTTATAGTGTCCGTTCCTTCCACCGTAAGTTCGGTATCGAAAACAACGTCCATAGGCGGAAATACGGCCTTGAACCTGCCGTCAATAACCGGTGCTGAAACAGCCTGTCCCGCAAGTGTTAATGTCACTTCAGACTTAAGACTCTCAAAGCCTTCTATTACAATATCCTTATTCCTCTGAAGGACCATTCCGTTCGAATATATACCGGAAAGTTTTGTTGATTCCATATTGATCACCATCCTTTGAAGGTATTGTAACTTTAGTGCTGTTCCTTGTCTACCATTCTAGTCTGCAAGTAATTGATTTTTACCGGATACACTTTTATACTGACTTCAAAGGAAGGACAAAACATGAAGAGATCATTTGACCAGATCCAGAACAGCTGGCTCTACAGATTAAGTAAAGTAATAGGAGATGTGGTTATCATCTCCGCCCTTTTCCTGCTGTTTTGTCTTCCGGTGATTACAATAGGTGATTCCGTTACAGCGCTATATTATACAGTTTACCGTAAATATAAGAAAAAGAGTGATGTGGTCACCAAGGATTTCATGAGAGCGCTTAGGGACAACCTTAAGAATGCAGTCATCATACATATTATATATATAGTTTACAGTGCCATTGTCGGATTCAACATCTATTTTGCCCTTAACGGCCTTGGCGGAGTAAAGCTTCCTGACTGGTACACCGTCGTATCATTCATCCCTGTTCTCCCTATAATCTTCACGCTGCCTTTTGTATATCCTCTGCTTGCCAGGTTCAGCAACGGTATCAAGGGAACTTTTACAAACAGCTACACACTCTGCATGATAAACTTTCCTAAGTTCCTGCTTATATGGCTTATAGTCTTAGTTGCGCTCGTTATCAGCGTATGCTTCCCGCCTTCAGCACTGGTAACGCCTGTGGGAGCCATGTATCTTACGCAGATGATCACTGAGAAGGCATTCAGCAAGGCGATCGCCGTCGAGAAGGCCCGTGAAGAGAAAAACGATGAATCAGAGGTAACAGAAGATGAGTGAATATCTTAATCTCATACAGATAATAACCGGTGTTCTTGCGGCAATCCTTATCTTTATCGGCATCTTCCTGAGTGCTAAGAAGCTCAATCCCGAGAAATATGAGGTGATCCCCGTTAAGACTACAGTCATCTCAACGCTCTTGATAATACTTAGTCTTTTAAGCTATGCAGTCACAAAGATGTGCACAAACATGAATATAGTAACCGAGGAGCATTACGAACCCTGGGCCCTTTATTTCGCATCCCTGGAAGAAGTTATCAAGCTCTTCGGCTTTATCGTATTTATTCCTGTTCTCTTCAGATTGTTCAAGCCGAGGTCCCGCAAGGAGAATCCGGCTGAAGAAGAAGTTTCCGCAGAGAAAGAAGAGAACTGATCCCTTTTTTGGGCATTTCGAAAAGAATAATGCTCAAAAGCGCTTAACCAAGCCTTATAAAACCATAACTTATCCCCTATTTTGCAATAGTTTGAAGGGTATTTTGAAAACCAAAGTTGGTTTAGTATTTTCGCATGTCATATTCTATTGACAAACATCAAGACTACTAGTATGCTAGTAAGCAGAATGAGACTTGAGTATTATCACACTACTCTCTTTTCAGGAAATATTCGGGGTGAAATATAATATGAAATTGGTTTTACGGTGGTTTCCGTACGGTGATGACAGCGTCTCACTGAAACAGATTAAGCAGATTCCGGGTGTAAGCGGCGTAGCTACACATCTTACTAAGATCCCCGTTGGCGATATCTGGACTATGGATGAGATCAACATGGTCAAGGATCAGATCAATTCCTACGGTCTCGAGATGGAAGTCATCGAGAGCCTTAATATCCACGAAGACATTAAGAAGGGCCTTTCCACAAGAGACCAGCTTATTGATAACTACATCGTTTCGATGAGAAACCTTGCTAAGGCAGGAGTTAAGTGCATCTGCTATAACTTCATGCCTGTTATGGACTGGTACAGGAGCAACCTTGCAAAAGAGCTTTCTGACGGAAGCACAGCTATGGCATACAGCCATGAGGAAGCTGTAAAGCTCACATTAGAGAAGATCACATCTTCCATGATCGGCGGAGCCAATAACTTCAGCCTTCCCGGATGGGAGCCCGAGAGATTCGGCCAGATGGCTGAAGACATCAAGTTCTACCAGAGCATGACTTCTGAGCAGTACTTCAAGAATATCAAGTATTTCCTCGATGCAGTCATTCCTGTAGCTGAAGAGATCGACATCAACTTTGCAGTACATCCGGATGATCCTCCGATGCCGTTGTTCAACCTCCCCAAGGTCGTTAACAGCAAGGAGTCGATCGCCACATATCTTAATCTCAATGAATCCAAGAGAAACGGTCTCACGCTTTGCACCGGCAGTCTTGGTGCAGGCATCCACAATGACGTTGTGGATATTGCCAACACTTTCACTGCTACGGGCAAGGTGCATTTCGTACACTTAAGGAATGTTAAGCACGAATCCGAGACAGATTTCCATGAGTCAGCACACCTCTCCTCATGCGGCGATCTCGATATGTTCGCCATCGTCAAGGCTCTTTATGAGAACGGCTTCGACGGTTATATCCGTCCCGACCACGGACGCATGATCTGGGGCGAAGTCGGAAGACCCGGTTACGGTCTTTATGACAGAGCTTTGGGTGCTGCATATATCAACGGTTTATGGGAAGCCGTCAGCAAACTTTGTTAAATCTTAACATTGGCAAAACCTCCTCCCTTGCCCGCAAAACCGATGATCTTATAATTTCTTATAAGGTTATCGGTTTTGTCTGAGTAACCGGAAAATGAAAGGACGTTCAGATCTATGAATCTATCAAAAGAAAATCTTAAGAATACCGAATTCTGGAACAGCATAAATGTTGTTCTTCCCAAGTACGATATCGATAAAGTAAAAGAGGCTACTGCCAAAGCTCCCACATGGCTTCATGTAGGCGGCGGCAATATATTCAGAGCCTTTATCGCAAGGATCAACCAGAGACTTTTGAATCAGGGCCTTACCGATACCGGCATCATCGTCTGCGGCACGATGGACTATGAGAATTTCGAGCGCGTATATAAGCCCTTCGATAACCTCTCCATCATCTGCGATCTTAAGCCCGACGGCAACACAGGCTATGAGATCATCGGCAACATTACGGAAGCAGTCGCAGCAAATTACGATATCACGGAGAACATCGAAAGACTCAATGAGATCGCATCCAATCCTTCACTTCAGATAATATCTTTTACGATCACTGAGAAAGGCTACGCTTTAAGAGATGCAGACGGCAAGTTATATGACGCTGCATCCAAAGACATGGAGAACGGCCCTTCTCATCCTCTCACTTGTATGGGTTTCATCGCTTCACTCCTCTACGAGAGATTTAAGGCCGGCGCCTATCCTCTGGCATTGGTCAGCATGGATAACTGCAGCCACAACGGCGATAAGCTCAAGTCATCAATTTTGGAGATAATCGATGCCTGGGTGGCTAAGGGGTTTGTGGATAATTCTTTTCGACATTATGTAGATGATCCATCCCGAATAGCATACCCCTGGAGCATGATCGATAAGATTACACCAAGACCTTCGGACGAGATCCTGAACAAACTTACCTACCTTGGCATCGATAATCTTAAGAGCGTTAAGACTACAACGGGAGTTTTCGCAGCACCTTTCGTAAATGCTGAAGTTCCCGAATATCTTGTTGTCGAAGACCTCTTCCCTAACGGACGTCCCGACCTCGAGAAAGGCGGCGTCATAATTACCGACAGAGACACAGTGGATAAGTGCGAGAGAATGAAGGTTACGGCATGTCTTAACCCGCTCCACACTGCACTTGCAATATACGGATGCCTTTTAGGCTTTACGAAGATCTCTGATGAGATGAACGATGAAGACTTAAAGAAGCTCGTAACCAGGATGGGTTATAACGAGTGTCTCCCTGTAGTCTGCGATCCCAAGATCCTGAATCCGAAGAAGTTCTTAAAGGAAGTTTTGGAAGAGAGATTCCCTAATCCCTTCCTTCCCGACACTCCTCAGAGGATCGCTACGGATACGAGCCAAAAGCTTCCCATCAGATTCGGCATTACTTTGAATTCTTATTATTCCGATGCACCTGAGAAGCTCTCTTCCCTGAAGCTCATCCCGCTCGTAATCGCTGGATGGCTCCGCTATCTCCTCGCATTTGACGATAACGGAAACGCTTTTGAGATCAGCTCCGACCCTATGGCTGAATTCTTCCAGAATGAGCTCAGCAGCCAGGGCATCACTTTCGGCATGACAGAGAGTGTTAAGGGCAGACTGAACGGCATTCTTGCGAACGAGACGGTCTTCGGAATCGACATAAACAAGACCGGATTAACGCCTGTAATAGAGAACTATTTGGATGATTTATTAAAAGGAAACGGTGCTGTTAGAGACGTACTGCACAAAGCTGTTGCAAATTAGTATGTAAGCGGTAGACATAAAAATATTTTTATGTTAGTTTCTTTATAGTTATTCGTATTTTCAAGGGGATTTCTATAATGATCATCACTCCAAAGAACACTTTTGAACCTAACCGTGAGTATGCTCTCCGCATCGTTAAAGACAACATCATCAACATGGAGATCAAGCCCGGTTCACTTATCGGCGAGCAGGAGATCGCTACACAGCTCGGAATCTCAAGAACACCTGTTCACGAAGCATTCCTTGAGTTATCCAAATCCAAGATCGTAAACATCCTTCCGCAGAAGGGCTGCAGCGTATCTTTGATCGACTATGAACTCATTAAGGAGTCCAGGTTCCTTCGTATCGCTGTTGAGTCCGCACTTTTAAGGGAAGCATGCGATGTCGCAACTGAGGAAGACATCCAGAAGCTCTATGCCAACATCAAGCTTCAGCAGTTCTATATCGAGAACGATCCTCCGAAGTTCCTGGATCTCGATAACGAATTCCACAAGGATATTTACGTTGCCTGCAACAGACTCAACTGCTTCTACATGGTATCTCTCATGAGCCTTCATTTCGACCGTGTAAGATCACTCTCACTTAAGACCATCAAGGACCAGAAGCTCGTATCAGACCACATGGCAATAGCTGACGCAATTGCTAATCACGACAAAGAAGCCGTCGAAGCTGCATTCACAAAGCACATGTCCAGATTCGACTTGGATTGGGACATCATCAAGAAGGCTTACAGCGAATACATTACTGAATAAGTTTTTTCGAGAATTGAAATTATTAATCCCTCCTGACCGGAGGGATTTTTTTGCTTCGAATTTTAAAAGTCACAGCAAAAGTCCACACCGGCTGTGCTTTTGCTGTGATTTTTAAGAGAATAGATCAGAATTCATTTCATCATTACCGCAGTGACGATAAAGCAGACCGCTTCAATTGCAGCAAGAGGTGTCATTACATACTTTTCCTTCTTGCTTGGTGATATCAGATTCATCACGGTGTTGACCGCAAAGAAACCGCCGAAGACAAAGCAGATGACCTTTGTAGGCGTTAATCCGAACCACATGTTCATGTAGCCTGCGCCCTGCAGGAGCATCAGTGCACCGAAGATCTGCAGGATTATCGACGAAGCTGCAGCGATACGGTACGGAGGCGGCAGCACCTTATGCCTTCCGCCCATAGTGAATTCACCTAAAGGAAGTCCTAATATAAGGAGCACTTCCATCACCGCGACTATTAACAGTAATACTGTTCCCAATATTGCCAACATATCTTTACTCCTTTACCTGCAGCTTCTCAGGGTCGATCCCCTCTTTTAATATGAATGCGTCTGCAGCGTCGTTTATCATCGCCATCATCTCTTTCTCGGTGCCTTTGAACACGCCTGTTGCGACCATCGTGGCAACGCCGTGGGAATATATAAGCGTGTTCCTCACAAAGCGGATCACCTGCTCTTCATTAAGGCCCGTCTGCTCAGCGATCCTGGATATCATTTCCTTATTCTTCTTATCCCTTGCGATTCCCTTAAGGTCGTAGGGCCTGCCCATGGGACTCTCGCCGAGATACAAGTATTTGAAAAGGTTCGGCTCCTTAAGCGCCATCTTCACGTATGCCCGTCCCATGAATTCGAAGCTCTCGACTTTATTCCTGCTGTCCAGGAAAGCCTTTTTGGCAGCATACTCTCCGGCATATTCGGACAGAGCCTGTCTTAATCCGTCCATGTTCTCGAAATGCCAGACAACAGGCTGAGTCGAACATCCGATCTCAGAAGCGATCGTCTTTATGTTAACGGCCGCATATCCGTCCCTTATAAGTATCTTTAATGCGGCTTCCAGTATCATGTCCCTGCTTATCGTCACTTTGCGTGCCATATATCACCTCATAATATAAATGCGTTTATATAAATGTGTTTATACAATATACCCGTTCTCTCCGTTTGTCAATCAGTTTTATGCGCAATGTGGTAGAATTCGATTATTAGGAATAAAGGAGGATAAATATATGAAAGGTCTGGAATTTCTCGCAGGCGTCGGAATAGCTGCGGTCATTGTTTTCGCTTTAATCTTTATAATCGGACTGGTCCTTCTTATTGTCTCGGTCGTTAAGACCGCCAAAGGCAAAAAGAAGATCGGCGGGATCATCGCCGGCAGTATCATGACCGTACTTGGTTTCCTTCTGATGTTTTATTTCGGAATGCTTCTGGCGATCGGCGGTGTTGCCACCGGAATAGCTAAAAATGCTAATGCGACCGGCTTTGAAAAGGAGATCAGTTCTGTACTTGAAGACGAGGACAGCGATGAACTTTACAAGATGTTTGCCAAAGAAGGCTATTCCGGAGATGCATTAACACAGCAGGATGCTGATGAGATCTGTGAGCTGATCGACAACACCAAGTTAAGATCCGTCACAGCATCCGGCACATCCTGGCACAACGATGTAATGGCAGTAAGCTACAGGTGTGTCCTCGCCGATAAGAAGACGAACAAAACCATCAACTTATCAATAAGCTTCATTGTCCAGGCATCAAACGGCGATTACACCGGAATACAGTACATTCAGGTAAGCAAGGATTCCGTCAAGGAAGAGTTCGGTACCAAGCCAAAATTCAAATGAGCTTGATGTGACGCACGGCCGTTCACACTTTAATCATTCAAAAGCCCCTGCACCATCATGGTACAGGGGCTTTCTTTTCAGGAGTCTGTATGAGGGAGTAATTAACCTGCTTTTATTTCAATGTCCTTCGTCTCTGTGATCTCACAGTTGCCCTGGAGGTCAGCGTAGACGTATACGAGGACGTATGTTGTCGCGCCGTTTAACTCAGCTACAGAAGGAGTGCTCTTGCAAAGAATAGCATGATTTGTTCCTGCGACGACCTGTGAACCGATATAAGCTACGGGTTCATATGTTGCGCCTGTTAAAGTCTCAGTTGCCTTCTCCATGACCTTCTTTATGTCGTCCGTGATCTCGACTGATTCAGCATATGACCAGCCGCCGACCTTGTCGCCGCTCTCGCTGACACCAGGAAGCATGAGGACTTCATCCTTCAAGAATGTTGCGTTGCCGGAAGGATCAACGTTGATATATGCAAGTTTCATTTCTTTTGCTGCGCTGTTTGCCTGGATGGTAGACGTGCAAAGGAAACAGTAATTCGTTCCTGCTACTACCTGCTTAGCAAGAAGTGCTGCAGGTGTATGGTTGTATCCGTCGAGCTTGCTTATCGCGTCTTCGAAATATTTCTTAAGTTCATCTGTCATAGCATTTGATGCGGCAACCTCCCATGAGCCTGTGCCTAAAGCTATCTCAGTATTGATAACTTCTTCACCGTTAACCTTAACGTTAGCATTTATCTTGCTGTTGTTTATAACCTTACATCCTGTAAAACAACCGGTAATAAGTACTGCTGTAACGCCAAGGGTTAAGAGCTTTGCTGTAATGTTCTTCATTTTTTATCATCTCCGTTTGCGTTTTGTTTTATGCCATTAATACAGTTGTTATATCAGAAATGTTGCACTTTTTCGAAAAAACTCAAAAGAGGCTGCCCGTTACGGACAGCCTCTTCATTGTTTACGTAATTGTTCCCTTATAGCTTTAGCCCTCAATGGCTATGGTGTTGTTGTTGCCGGGCAGAGCCTTAAGTTCTTTCTTCGGGATAAAGAGCTTTAAGACACCGTCTTCGTACTTGGCCTTAACATCTTCAACCTTTACGGCATCACCGACATAAAAGCTCCTCTGTAAGGAACCGGCATAACGCTCCTGGCGGATGATCTTGCCGTGCTTATCCTTCTTCTCCTGATCATGGCCCTTGGATGCACTGATGGTCATGTAGCCGTCTTCGAGCTTAACGTTGATCTGGTCTTTCTTGAAACCCGGAAGGTTCATCTCGAGCTCGTAATCGGTCTCAGTCTCGTTAACATCAGTTGCCATCATGTTGCGCGCATTCTTGCCGTACAGGTGCTTATCGATGTTAGCCAATTCGTGTGTAGGGAATCCCCAAAAGTCGTCAAACAAATCTTCTCCAAATAATCCGGACATCAACATAATAATCATCTCCTTTGAATGTTGTTATCCGAGCATTAGAGCGGAGGTCTGATCTATCGATCTTCGTTCCTTTGTTCCAACTCCGATTATAGTCCGCTGGTTAGCACTGTCAACCCGAGAGTGCTAATTCATTTCAACAATTCCCTGAATTCTTTTTGTGCAGTTTTTAATGCGCCGCTTTTTCGCAGCGGAACTATAATGATGGGGGCTTGCAAACAACGCCGGGACCGCCTGACCCTCAGTTAAGGATTTGTTGCCTTCCGGGCGGACAGAAAGAGCAACATTTGAAGCAACAGTTCATAACTGTCGGAACAGCCGGGTATAAACAGCCCAAGAACTCGAGAAAACTCACACCACAGTGCAAAGCAAAAGGGCTGCCTCTATACATAGAGACAGCCCTTTATCATTTCACTGTTTAAGACAGGCTCAGAGAAGTGCTATAGCTTCTTCCACCGTATCAGCATGATCTTCCTTCAAAGCTTCGATGATCAGGGATACCTTCTGGCTTGTCTGGTACTCTGCAGGAACAAGATCTTCATACCTGCGCATGCTTGCGAGATTATCCTGATAGATATCGATCATTCTCTCGTTCTTAAGGCCCATCTGATATCTCTCGGATGCAATGCGGTTCATCATGTCTGCATTGCTGTTGAAGGCGTCTCTCTTCCTTCTGGAGATAAATAATCCCATGAAGATGATCGCAAGTGCAACAGCTATGGCAACGATATATCCGCCGTAAATATCAGCCATAGCATGATTAGCAAATGTCTGAACCTGCTGATCTGATACTGAGGGCTGCGTGGCTATGCTCATAGCCGAGGAGAACATAATGATCATCGAGATTATATAAATAACGATACCGGCACCGATTCCTCCGAGCAAGAACGGCCAGAAGAATTTAAAGAGCGATCTCTTCTTATAGATCTGATCGTCACTCATAGGAAATTCGCTCTGCGGCTTGATCATGCCCTTGAGTTCCTCATTCTCACCCAGAAGATCTCTGAACTTGGTAAGATTCATGATCAAGATATGCTTATCCGAATTAAACATCTTTGCAGGACCTGCTCCCGCGCCTGCAGGTGCACCTGCACCGTCTTTTGAATATCCGCACTTGGGACATTTCATACCACTGAACGGAAGAATGGTTCCGCACACTTTACAAGTATCCATACTTGCCTCCTTATAGATCTACCCTTATTTTTTCCGAAAAAACCTGCGCTTTTAGGCACAGGTTCTCGTTAATGTTTAAATAATACAGTAATAAAAATCGTTTGACAATAATCATTCCCAACAGACTTTGTTTCTTCCTGTTTCTTTGGCTGTATAGAGCCTCTCGTCGGCATTGCTTATGTTCTCTTCAATGGACTTGGAAGGCTCGAAAAGACTGCATCCGAAGCTCATCGTGCAGTTAAGCTTATTGCCGTCAGCGATGATCTCTGAGCCCTGGAGCTTGAGCCTTATCTCTTCGGCCTTTTTTACGACACCGTCAAGATCAGTATCACGCATGACCATAACGAACTCTTCACCGCCCCATCTGTATACGCTGTCCTTCTCGCTGCAGAAAGATTCGAGCATCTGTGATGTGAATTTCAGCACATCATCACCTGCATTGTGACCATACGTATCGTTAACGCGCTTGAACTTATCGATATCGCAGATAAATACGGACATGATCTTTCCGGATTCAGGAATGAGATATTCCCTGAAACGCTTACCGAAATCATAGTAGAAACCCATTCTGTTCTTAAGGCCAGTCAGCCTGTCATGATGGGAGTCTTCCAGGAACGTTTCTGACTCTAATGCGATGCCGCATACGAGAGCTGCGAGAGAGAGTCTTTTCGGATCCTCATCTTCGTCAAAACCATTCTCGTCATTTTTGTTGATGAGCTGAAGAGCGCCGATGAAATCTCCGTTAACATCGGCTACAGGCATAACGAGAACGGAATTCGTCTTATAGCCTGTCTGGATATCGACCTCATTATTGAAATCAGGATCGTTATAAGGATCGTTTGTGATGACCGTCGTCTTTTCTCTTAAGGCCTTTCCGACAAGACCGGAATCATCAGGGATCACGATCTTTTCCACGCCGGTTGCCGACATAGTCCAGATCTGGTTCTTTCTCTTATCCCACTTCCAGAAGCTTGCCCTGTCGGCATCAACGATCGTCTTGCCGAGATCTGTAAGATATGAGAACAACAGCTGGTGATCCTTGTTGTTGTTCATGCACATATCCTTATAGAGGCTGTCGGAGATCGTAAAGATACCGTCTAAAAGTCTCGACGTGTCCTGAACCATGAACGCCCTCTTTTCAAGAGGCGCGAACTCGGCACCGGTATCGCTTAAGACTTCACCTATTCTCTTCTCATCATCCATGTGCATGAGGTAGACGTGAACTCCGCGCTCGACATACGACTTGATCTTATCGTGAATATCAACGCAGTAAAGATGAACGGGTGACTTGTACGCAGACACTTCCGTATACAGATAAGCACCGTCCGAAATATATTTCTCATAAGGAACGAGCGTATTCGAATCGCCTGTATAAACTACTCTGTTGCCGTCAACTGTAAGACAGTAACCGAAGCACTTGCCTGAGAGCTCTTCGGTGTGTGATGTCTGGATCGGGCAAACGAACCAGTCCGCATCAAGCTCTTCCGAATTGATAAGTTCGTACCATGAATCATTGCAGCCTTCGAGCCTTGAGAGGAAATAGAAGAGATCGCCTTCGACTTCCTTGGAAGGTGCGACGATCGTGATCGGCGTCTTTACCGAGAACTGGAGAAGATCAACGAGCATCCCGATACCGCTTATATGATCCCCGTGCGTATGTGTGACCAGCAGATAGATGTGGTCGAACAACGTCAGGTTCATGTCGTTTAACTTCTCAAAAGAACTCATCGGACAATCGATAAGGATCAGATTACCGTTGTCGATGAAAAAGGCACTGTTATGCTCATCTGCAAATGCAGATCCTCTTCCCAAAAAAGTAAGCATCTCTATTCCTCCGGTCCGATAAGACGCAGGATCTCAAATCCGTCCGCCTTACCTTTCAGTTTGATTGGCTTTTCCAAAGGCTCGTACTTCATACGGCCATTCAATTTATCGATTACCGAACGGCTTACATATACCATGCCGCCCGGTGCATTTGCTTCAAGTCTTGCAGAAGTATTTACGGTATCGCCTATTGCCGTATAGTCCATACGTCTTTCGGAACCCATGTTGCCGACGACTGCAGGTCCGAAGTTGACGCCGACACCGACGTGGATCTCCTCATTGATCTCAGCCTTGAGCTTTGCAGACAGTTCATCTGCGCCCTTAACGATATCAAGCGCTGCCATGCACGCATGATAGACAGCCTCATCATCAGCGATCGGCGCGCCCCAGAATGCCATAGTGGCATCGCCTATGAACTTGTCCAATGTGCCCTGATATCTGTCGACGCAGGCGCTCGTCATGGAAAGATACTGGTTTAAGATGAATACTACTTCTTCAGGAGATAATCTCTCAGACATTGTCGTAAAGCCTCTGATGTCTACGAAAAGAACCGCGATATCAACCGTCTTGCCGCCGAGCTTTAAGCTGTCCGTGCCTTCCTTTAAGATCTCGTTTACGACATTAGGTGCAACATAACGCTCGAATGTCTTGGTTACGTTCTGTCTTTCCAAAGCTGCACGGATGTAATGGCCACCGATGCTGAACAAGAATAATACGAACAGTCCGAAAGGTATCCAGAAAGCATGTGTCAGATATCCAAGCGAACTAAGTCCCAGACTGATTCCCAAAGACAGGAGAACACCGATAAAGAACGCCGGTATCGTATAACGCAGCTTCTTTGCATTGAGGAATACAAAATAAGCAAGGCAGACGATCCACAAAACACCGAGCTGAATATAGTCAGATACTTCGGTCTTATAGTCGCCGTCTAAGATCATCTGGATAACATTGGCCTGATACTCGACGCCGAACATCATATTGGATTTCTCGATAGGCGTAACAAACGAATCCTGAAGTCCCGGCGTGTAAGGTCCGATCAGCACGAGCTTGCCGGCATAGTAACCCGGATCTATTCTTCCGTTGATAAGATCACTTAATGAGAAGCCGTCGTAAAATCCGCCGGGCTTCGCAGAATAGGAAACATAATAATGTCCCCTTGCATCCGTCGGAGGCTCTTCTATCGTAAAGCCCTTGCTCTCGGCATAGAGCTTTGCTGCCTGATACTGCATCGAATACACTTTTCTGTCATCAGGCTTAACATAAAGGAGCGCATGTCTTAAGACGCCGTCATCATCGTACATCGTGTTGATGCTGCCCTGCGTAGTTACAGCTTTAAGTTCTTCATAGGGCTCTTCATAAGACAGAACGGTAAAGTAATCGATCACAGCTGATGATCCGCTGCCGAATGTCGTTTTCGAGCCATAGGCAGCAGTAGTCGCGGTAACGACATTGCCGAGTTTCTCTGCAGCCTTCGCAAGCCTTAAGTCGCCTTCTTCATTTACGTGACTTGAATACTGGATATCGATCGCAACAACGGCAGGAGCCTTCTTCGGATCTGATCCCAGGACTTCCAAAGCTCTTGCCATGACCGTTCTGTCCCAGTTGCCGTAAGGTCCGAATTCATCAATGTCCCTGTCATCTATGCCGATGATCATGATGTCACCGGGCACTGCCCTGTCCTGCTGATAAAGCGCATCATCAAGCCACAGATCGGGGATCTTGGTGAGTTTAGCAAAGCATATCAAGGTTATTGCCGTCGCCAGCAATACGCCGTAGATAAGATGTCTGGTACGATCATTTAAATGCATAACATCCAGCTATTAGCCTACATATCCTGTACCGTCACCGTCATTTACAGGCGGGTTATTTGCGGGCCATGCTTCTGCTATTTTGAAGTAAACAGTTCCATCATCGGTGTAATAGATTGTCGTCAATGAAGATGCACCTTCTTCGACTGCCTGGTCAAGGGTTACCCAGTCACCATTGATCCAGCCCATGAATTCTTCGTTATTGATTCCTACGATATAGACCTTATTGTTGTTATACGTTTCGCCCCAAACAACCTTCACATATCCTTCAGGAACAGACGGTCCATCAGACTGTGATGACTGGTTCGATGAAGGATCTGTTGAGTCATCTGTAGACGGATCGGATGAAGGATCCGTTGTAGGCTCTACAGTAGGAGTAGGGTTAGGCTTGCTCGTAGCCTTCGGCTTAGGCTTTGCCGTAGGCTTAGGTGTAGCAGTAGGCTCCGGACTCGGAGTAGGTGAATCCGTCGGTACCGGTGTAGGTGATACCGTAGGTGTGGGATCCTCAGACGTCTCCGTAGGTGTAGGCTCCGGTGTGGCTGTCGGATCTGCAGCGGCCTTAAGTCCTCTTAATACCTTCTTGAGCTTTTCTTTGTCCCAACCTGTATGCTCGCTGATCCTCTGCATAAGAGCATCGTCATCAGCAAGACCTGCAAAATTAAAGTTGCCGAGCTCATCAAGCGGGACCTTGTCCAGTTCAAACTGAACGCTGTTATCAGGTGTCTCGTCATCGAAAAGATAGACCTTTAGCTTCTGCCCTGCTTCAACCCTGGCGGTCTTCGTAACACCTGTCTTCTTATTAGTGGCGGATATTTCAACAACGCCGTCTGTTACGATCAGGGATTCCCTGTTCTCATCAGTCTCGTCGAAATAAACGATGCCTGATGTACCGCGGATGCCGGCAGTCATTGTTGAAGTCTTGATTTCAAAAGTCTCATCAGCCTTAAGCTTCTCGGTAACATTGAAGAACAACGCGCCCTTAGTGAGCTTAAGCTCCAGTTTCTTGCCGTTCTTAAGGAATTCGGCACGGCTGTCGTTCTGGAGTGTAACGATCTTCGTGTCATCAAGGCCAACGGATGCAAGACCGTCAGCGCCTGTATTCAAAGCATCTCCGGACTGGAAACGCAGATTGTTGGTTACGGATTTGGACCCGCCTCTGGAATCTTCGATATTTACGGTTCCTTCAACACGAAGGAGCCTCATGGTCTTGGCCAGATATTTGTTGTTCGAGATGATAACGCAGACAATAACTATGGCTGCTACCACGACAGCTGCAAGAGCAGCCACAATGATCTTCTTTTCGCGTGTGAGATTCTTAAACTTATCAACAATACTCATAAGCACGTCCTCCCCGCAAAGCGGTCATAACTAATTATATCATAGATAAAAAAGCATCCGGACGGATAGATATCAAACGGCTGAATAGCATCACTATCAGCCGTCTGTTGATTTCATTAGGGTACCTGGTCGCTTGGTATGCGGTAAAGGGCGCCTTCATCAGCCTTGTAATAGAAATACCCGTTATCACATTCCATCTGAGTAGTATAGTTTCCTTGACCATCATTCAGCCAATAATCAGACTGCCTGTAGCATTCGTTTCCGCTTCTGTCAGTTGTTTTTCTAAGTCCGCATAAGCATTCGCGTCCCTGACGGTCTACGCCTCTATAATCAATATTGCCTGACGGCATCTCCATCATAGATCCTTTTGTATATTCAGGAGTTCCTTCATATACCGGTCCGTAAGGCTTGAAAGTAGGCGTCGGCGAAGGTGTGCTGGTAGGAGTGCTTGTAGCAGTCGGCGACGGAGTAACAGTCGGCCTCGAAGTAGGCGTACTTGTAGGCGTCGATGTAGGCGTACTTGTAGATGTCGGTCCCGAAGTAGGAGTCGGTCTCGAAGTAGGAGTCGGCCTCGAAGTAGGAGTCGGCGGTACCGGTGTAGCCGTAGGCTTAGGTGCAGCCGTCGGCGTAGGAGGCGGCGTAGGAGTATAATGTGGTGTGGGCGACGGCTCCGGTGACGGAGTCGGCGTAATTGTCTGAGAGGGTACCGGTGTCGGCATTGGAGTAATCACTTCCTCGGTCGTCTCCTCGGCCGGCACCGGTGTAGGTGTCTCGGACGGACCCTGAATATTCTCATCTTCAAGATCCTTGATGGCTTTTTTAAGTTTTTCTTTGTCCCAGCCGGTATATGCAGCTACTCTGTTCAAGAGTTCATCATTACCTGAAATATTCTTGAGGACAAAGTTATCGAGATTATCTTCTGTGACAGGATCCGTTTCGAACCGGACGCTGTCTTCTGTTCTGTCGTTATAAAGGAATACTTTAATCTTATTGCCGCCTTCAACCCTTGCGGTCTTTGTCTCGCCTGTAACAGGGTTAGTAGCAGAGATCTCCACTACACCGTCAGTTACAACTATGGATTCCCTACCGCCGTCGGCAGTATCGAAGTAGATCATTCCTGAAGTACCGCGAATGCCGGCGGTCATTGTAGAGGTCTTTATCTCAAAGGTCTCATCTGCCTTGAGTTTTTCTGTAACGTTAAAGAAAACTGCACCCCTAGTGAGCTTGAGTTCCAGACGCTTTCCTAATTTCTGGAACTCAGCTCTACTATCGTTCTGGAGTGTAACAATTTTTGTATCATCAAGACCGACAGACGCAATTCCGTCTGCGCCGGTATTTAATGAATCACCTGATTGGAAACGAATATTTCCCGTAACGGGCTTGGATGTGCCTCTCCCGTCTTCGATATTAACTGTTCCTTCAAAGCGGAGAAGTCTCATGGTATTAGCCAGATATCTCTTACGTGCAAAGACAGTAATGCATACAATTGCAGCGATCAATAAAACTGCAGCGCAAGATAATATGACTTTGACCCTGGGAGTTAAGGATTTAATTGAATTTATTAAACCCATATGAATCCGCCTTTCCGAAATGGTTATTTTGGAGCGGTATTATTCATACCATAGTAGAATATCGAAAAGGCCTAAAACACGCTACCCAAATTTAGCGCGACTTTTTTGTGCATATTGCTACAAAGCCAGGGTTCTGTTTTTATTATTTTTGAAATTGATTACCGCAGACATAAAAGGCTGCCTCGTGTGAGACAGCCCTATTAAGCAATAAAACTATATACGACTTAAACCATTACCAGTGTTTTAACCATCACCATTATCGTCGCCATTATTTGATTCAGACGGTTGAGTCTTAGAAGGCTCAGGCGGTACAGGTGTATTGGTAGGCGTGTTTGCAGGCGTTTCTGTCGATGTGGGCACAGGTGTATTGGTAGGTGTGCTTGCAGGCGCTTCTGTAGGTGTGCTTGTGGGCGCTTGAGTTGCTGTAGGCACAGGTGTATTTGTAGCCTTAGGTTTTGTAGTATTTGTTGCCTTAGGCTTAGTTGTAGCTGTAGCCTTAGGTTTTGTAGTATTTGTTGCCTTCGGCTTAGGTGTAGGCGTAGCTTCAGGCTTATCGGTATCTTTAGCCTTAGGCGTAGGTGTGGGTGAATCTTCACCGGCACCCTGTGTCTGAGTTTCTTCAGAAGAGGTTTCCGGTTCGGAAGACTCTTCAGAAGAAGATGTCGTATCACTAATACTGAGATTAGATACTATGTAAGCGTTTATCAGTTCTCTGAGCTTCGCTCTGTCCCAGCCAGTAAATTCACAGACTCTGTCAAGGAGACGCTCATTCTCGCTGAGATTCTTAAGAATGAAGTCTTCAAGATCGTCTTCAACAAGATCCGTAACCTCAAGCTCAATGGTGTCGTGCTCGTCGTCAGATTCAGCATAAAGGTTAACGACAACCCTCTGGCCGCCGTTTATCTCGGCATATTTTCTCTCTCCGGTCTCAGGATTTACTGCGGAGATAAGCACCTTTCCGTCAGTTACGGTTAAAGTATCCATGCCATTCTCGTCAGCGTAGAAATAGCCTGAAGTGCCTTTGATGCCGGCTGTAATCGTGGATGTCCTTATCTCGAAAATCTCGTCAGCATTAAGCTTCTGGGTCACGTTAAAGAAGAGTGCGCCCTGGGTAAGCTTAAGTGCTATCTGCTTGTTCATCTTCGTGAATTCCGCTCTGCTGTTTTCCTGCAGAGTAATGATCTTGGTGTCATCAAGACTTACTGATGCAAGGCTTCCGGCATAGGTAACAAGTGCTTCACCTGACTGGAATCTCGCATTTTTCTTGAGCTGTCTGAGTTTGCCGCCTTCCTGTTCGATCTTAACAGTTCCCTCTGCCTTGACGAGCTTCATGCTCTTAGCCAGATAAGTATTACGGCTGAAGATGATCACACAAACAATTGCCACGACAATGCAAACCGCAAGAATTCCGTAAAGGAGTTTCATTCCGAATGTAAGATTCTTCGGTAAGTTGATAGAAATCATACGTAATCCCTTCCTTGTACAACTTCAAAATAATCTATCACTAAAGATTATTATATCAACTATTTTTGTAGCCGACTATTAATTAGAAGTCTTCTGTATCTCCTTTTTGTCTTTTCGATACAGTAAAATATAGCCTCCGAAGAAAGTTGTGAGCGATACTGTGCCGAAGATAACTTCATTTGACCAATTAGGGAACGTAAACAAACCCGCCACCTGAAGTCCGAGGAAGCCGTCGGCCAAGGTATGGATCACGATTGCAAAAGGATAGAGCCAGAACTTTTTCTTATCCTTGCATGCGTAGAATACGAGTATCGACGCACCGGTATGGTATAAAACAGCGATCACTCGGTCGATTACCGTGACGCCCAGAGTTGCAATGTTAAAAGATGAGACCTGGTTTAATGTAGCCGTTATCTGCTCGGCCATTCCGGGCATCGGCGCAGTCTCGAGTGCTTTATTTATCTCTGCGGCTATAGAGCCGTTGTTGATCATCAGGCCCATCATGATATATGAGACAAGGTTAAGTCCTATGATAAGCATTACCTCAAAGCCGCCGTGACCTATGCCGTGCGATATGGAAGTCTCCCTCTGCTTTCTCTTGCGGAGCAAAGTCTTGAATGCGACAAATCTTCCGGTCTCTTCGAAAAGCCCCGGGAAAAAGCCCACAAGGAATCCCCAGAGGACCGGTCTTGCATTAATAAACACACTTGCCGCATGTTCGGGCAGACCCATCTGAACGGGAAAGATCAGTATGTTCTGGAGAGGCTTTTCGAGCACTATCGCAAACAGCATGAAAGTTGCTGCACCGATAAGGACTGTCGTGAACGGTTCCTTCTTTTTCCTGCACCAGATGACCGCAACGATTACCGGTATTACGATCGCAAGAAAAGCTCCTATACCCATCAGCACAAAGGATCCTGTGCTTACATGACCAAAATCATAATTATCCATAGATGTCATTCTCCCATATTTCAGGATATTAAAAGATCAATTCTCTCCCCTATTTTTAGAGATAACCTTCTTGTGATATGCCTTCTTGCCGCAGTAAGGGCACGTAAGTTTTCTGTTCCAACCCATGTGAGGTGCCCAGATTATCGCTTTCATGGTCGGCACATAGCGTTCACCGCAGTTCGGGCATTCATAGTATCCGGCATCGTGTTCGATCTTCAATCCGAAGTATAAGAACGGAATGAGAAGTAAAAGCGAAGAGAAGATCAGTATAGTGCCCGGTACGACCTGCCCGTTCTCGCACATATATGAGCCTATAGAGGTCATTAAAATAAGCAGGATAATCACTACAGTGATCATGACGATCTCGATCTGAAGAAGAAGCTTGTCTCTTTTCTCGACCTTCGCGGTCATTTCCAGAAGGTTCTCTTCTGCCTTATCCTTATAATTTTCCATGGTGATATGTTCCCCGGTCAGGAGTTCGTTTACATCGATATTCAAGATCTTGCAAAGCTCTATCATGATGGATGCATCGGGAAGGCTCTTGCCTGTCTCCCACTTTGATACTGCCCTGTCGGTTATGCCGAGCCTGTCAGCAAGTGCTGCCTGTGTGAGGCCTGCCTCTTTCCTGCATGATGATATGAACTTTCCGATCTTAACCTGATCCATTTTTAAGGGATCCTCCTTTCACCTCCGACGATAAGGCTACTTGGATAATTTTACCACGAACCGTCGGTTGAGAAGCCTGAAAAGCGCCTCTCAACCAGCAGTTGATTTTAACGGGAAGCCTTATAATCAGGCTGTTTTGCACTCTTTAAGGATAGGATCGATGAATGATCTGTCAGTCCAGTCGTGAGCTGCTCCGGCGGAGTCCACAAGTGCTGTCTCCCACACTTCGCGCTCTGCGGGATCCTTTTTTGCGACAGACTTGCCAAGCAGTTTGCAAAGAGTCTTATCCATGAAATGCATGGATGCGAGATCATATCCGCCCCTGCAGTAATAAAGAGGAATGCCGGCAAGGTCCCCTGAAAAGTTGCGTTCTTTTAATGCATTGAAGAAACCTGCGTCAAAAGGTGACGCGCCGCAGCAGAATGCCACGATCTTCTTTCCCTTAAGCTTAGCGATGTTCTTCTTAAGGAAATTAACACCGGCGATGCCGCCCGCATAGATGCCGCCTCCAAAGATTATGGTGTCACATTGGGCAACCTCGTCGATCTTCGCCTTATCTGCTTCCACCATCTCAAATCCCGTGGCCTCCTTGAGCCACCCGGCATACTTCCTTGTCGAACCATACTTGGACTTATAAATGATAATTCCTTTCATTCCCTTACTCCTTAATATTGTTTTCTATCTTCATTATCGTTTGGATAGTCGTATTGAGTTCCTTCTCCGTAACACCTGCGAACATATTCCCCATGATCGCCCTGCTCATCTCCTCGTTCTCCTCGCAGAACTTCCTGCACTGCTCCGTGAGCATTATGCGCTGCTTGCGCTTATCTTTCTTATCGGGCTCGAAAACGATGAACCCCTTCTTCTCAAGCTTTAGAAGGATCTGCTTTACGTTCTGATGCGAGCTTCCCAGGACCTCCGACAGTTCATTCAATGTCGGCGGCTCCTTGCACATGTTGATGCAGACTATCGCGAAAAACTGCTTCCAGCTGATCTCTCCGATCTCTTTATCGGCCATCGCCTGGAAACGGTTCTCGAATGCACTTAAAAGCCCCAGCAGATAATAACTGGGCGGTATATTGCTGAAATCAACCAGATCACTCTGAATTACTTCTTTAATCTTCATGGCACGCTCCCGGATAGGTAATATGTTACCGATATTATGTAACATATTACCCAGTCCGTCAAGAGTGTATTTAATTGTCAGGAAGCAAGTTCGTAAAGACGGTAGAACTTCCCGTAAGTCTTGCCGGTGAAAAGTATCTTAAAGAAGCCCTTTTCTATAGGTCTGAGCTCTTCAATGAGATAAGCCGGAGTAAATGAACGCTCTGAGATCTTCTTTACACCGGTACCGGCAAGCAGGCCGTCTATGTCATCAACTCCGTAAGTCTTGGTGACACCGACATCGTTTATGGGATTCTTTTTCTCTGATGCTTCAGCACCGTGCACGGTATATACATCCATGAGGACATTGATCCTAATGTATTTCTGCTTCAATGCCGAAAAGAGGTCACGCAGCTGAGAATTTGTCAGATACATGCTGATGCCTTCAAGCACGATGACTGCAGAATCACCGTCGGGAAGATCCTTTATCCTTTCAGTATCCGTGGCATCCAATTCCATCATATGATAGCAGTCTGTCTCCTCATAGTACATTCTGCGTACCGCAAGGACATCAGGAAAATCACAGTCGATCCAATTCTTATATTGCTGCTTTACTCTAAGGCACCTGCTGTCCAGGCCGCATCCGATGTGGATAACGATCGCGTCCGGATCTTTTTCGAGCATGTGATCAGTCCAGTCATCAAAGACACGTGCACGCATAGCCATATTATATGCAAGCCATTTGGATGCGGATCTGCCCTTCAGACTGAAGCCTTCCTTCTCCCATATCTCTTCGGCTTTTGCATCATGGAGAATGATCCCCTGCCTGCTGACAAAGGATTTTCCGTATAAAGGTATATAGAGTGTCTTGTTTACTTCATTCATGATCCGGGAGAATATGAGTATTTGCTTGCATCAAAAACTTCGATGCCCTTGTCACCGCACATTACGATGTAGTAGGACTTGCCTTTTGAACCATACTCGTATTCGTCCTCGGGGATCGTTACGACCGCCCCGTTATCGAAATACAGGTCATATTTATCCGTCCCGTACTGTCCGTATCTGTAGTTTGCATCGACAAGCTTGGCCTTTACGACCTCCGGCTTTTTGAAATAAGGGATCGCAGCCGTAAAAAAGAACCCGAAGAGCAGGAGATCACCGGCAACGATAGAAAGAGAGACTACCTTGTTCCCGATGAACAGGGTAATGATGCAGGTAATGATCATAAGCACCGACAGGACCGACAAACACTGGGAGATCGTATTAAAGAGATAGTAGGACCTTAACGACTCGAGAAAAGACGGGATAAGAAATTTTCCCTCAGGTCTGGAAGATACGGTGCCGAGAATCCCCGCGGCCGCTCCGAGCAACAGGGTTATTGCGACAAGAGCCTTAAAAAATCCTGTTGAAGCGTTCGCTTTCATGCGTTCCTTCATATGAGTATTCCTCCGATATAATCTTTCCCTTAAGGGTTAGGATACCGCAACGCGAGACATTTCTCAAACATATTTAATTTTACAACACAAACAACAGGGCCGCCCCGGATTGCGGGACAGCCCTGTCATGTAATATATGTTCCGTAAGCTTACGATACGATCTTATAGTATGCGTTTGATGTGAGCTTGTAGATCACCGCATAGAAGATTCCGCATACGAGCACGCAGATTCCCGCACTTACGAGGAGCAAAGGCATATTGTTGTGGCCAAAGAGCTTTAAAAGCTTATGGATGATAGGAAGCACGGTAGCCAGGTGGACGCACGCAAATATGATAGGAATAAGGAATACAGTCAGCATCTGTGAGTTAATGCTCTTTTTGATATTTTCCTTTGTCATTCCGACCTTCT
>JAEFBA010000038.1 GCA_016292145.1 Saccharofermentans sp. | reverse complement strand
AAATGCATTTAAGAAGAAGTCATAATTCATTCGAATAACGCATTATAAGAGGTCCTGCAAGCTGCGGGACCTTTTTATGAAATCAGCTAAAAACACCAGCAGCACACAAGGAAAAAGGGTATCCCATTTGAGATACCCTTAATCATTTATTGTGTGCTTGATTGCTTTATTTTTCCGCTTTCTTGTGCGTCTTATCGTAGATCTTATTTACAAAGTTCTTGAGCGGCAGGTAGATCAGGAAAGCCCAGAGGCCGACACCGAAACCCTTGATAAGATTGAAAGGTACGAATACTGCCAAAAGAAGCGAGAGCTTGTCTTTGACAAGAGGGTTAACTGATGTGCACATTCCGATGATGGCTTCTGTGGAAAAGCCCATTGCTGAAGCGTACAAAGGCAATGTGATGAATGCGTTGACGGGAACAGCAATTATTGCAAGTGCAATCGTACCGACGACTACAGACAAAGCCACGCCGGGTCTGGTGCGCATTTTGCGGTAAACGAGGCCTGCAGTTCCGACAAAGATAGAACCTGTAATGAAGTTTGAGAACTCGCCGATGCCCATTGTGCCTGTGGCAGGGAGGTGAATGAGGTTCTTCAAAAGTTCAATGACGATGCCCCACAAAGGTCCCAACGCGAATGTGCCGAAAAGAACGGGGAGTTCAGAGAAATCGAACTTCAAAAACGGAGGCATGAACGGCAGGGGGAACGCAAAATACATGAGTATAACAGCCATTGATGTGAGGATCGCGCAAACAGCGAGCCTGATCAGCATCATTTTGCGTGCGGAATGAGAATCCGCCTTAACGGTTACTTTGGTTTCAGACATAGAAAATACACTTCCTTTCTTCCGGACTTTACCGTCGGCCCCTGGAATCACACCGGGTCAACCTCACCTTAAGAATTTATGAGGCTTGCGGGCTTACGTTGTCTGACGTTCACCGCCGGTCGGAGAATCACACTCCGCCTTGGACGATTCCGATTATACTCACCGTGGAATGAATGTAAAGGCTTTAAAAAGCAAATGAACGATATATTTTTCGAACGAAATAATACATTTTTTTTGACAAGTCATACATTTTTGCCCCGAAATGTCTCGAAGCAGAGCACTCAAGGTAGTAAAATTTATAACAGTTGAAGTGTTCTCAAGATTTTCTTAAGAACGCGGATACCGGGGATAATACAAAGGAATACTTTCGTAATGATCGTTTTAAGCCGGGATGGACTTAAACGGTATTTTCACGTTGTTTTCCTTTGCGTAAGGTTTCTTGTAAAGAATTATGAGGAGAAACAAATGAAAAGGATTCTAATACTTTCACTGTCAGCGGTATTGGTATTAGGAATTGCCGGATGTCAGGCAAACCAGGAGGCTACATTAACGACCCAGGCTGCCGACATTCAGATCGCGACAGAAAGTCAGCCTGATGCAACAGTAGATTCAGGTGAAGATGACAGCAAGACCAAGACTTCCGTAAAGCCTGCGGGAAAAGCATCAGAGACTACGGCTGAGACTACGATTAATACAGCTTCGGTGGCCGTGGATGGAACATGGCAGTCCGCATCCGTGACTGAGAAAGAAGACAATAAGTCAGTTCCGGAGTTTTATGTACGCTTCACGAGACATGAGATCCAGTACGGACATATGTCAGATGACGGCGAGTTCGTAAATGACCGCTCTGACAAGATCACACGTCTCGATGTTACTATCGAGGGAAGGTTTCTGATCCAGGCCGAATCCCAGAAGGCAGGCAAGTACACCTTTAAGACAAGCGAGAACGATCTTGGAATAATGGAGTATTACACAACATGGAATGAAGCGGAGTTCGCCGATAATTATGTCGGAGGCTCTTCGATCTCCAAGTGTAAGTAAAGCATTAATACCTGTCTGTTATTAGTGTTATAATGTGTCCCGAAAGAATAACAAGCGGGACGCTTTGTAAAATGCGCCTGCACTTCGGAGGGAATATGAAGGTTGAAAGACTTGTAGAGATAATCGGCAGCGATTTTTATTCGGGTGTACCGGACAGCCAGCTCAAGGCTCTTTGCAATTATCTGATGGCTACATACGGGATCGATCCCAAGCATCACATCATTGCAGCCAATGAGGGCAACTGCACGGCTCTTGCGGCAGGTTATCACCTGGCTACAGGCAAGGTCCCGGTCGTATATATGCAGAACTCGGGCGAAGGCAACATCATCAACCCCGTAGCTTCCCTTCTGAATGATAAGGTCTACGCAATTCCGATGGTATTTATCGTCGGCTGGAGAGGCGAGCCCGGCATTCACGATGAGCCCCAGCATATTTACCAGGGCGAAGTAACGGTAAAGCTCCTTGATGACATGGACATCGCTTCCTTTGCCATCGGAAAGGATACGACAGACGAGGAAGTCGAAGCCAAGATGGCCGAATTCAGGGAGATCCTCGCAAAGGGCAAGGACGTTGCCTTTGTTATCAGAAAGGGCGCTCTCACATTTGACGGCAAGGTCGAATATAAGAATGAGAACAAGATGATCCGTGAAGAGATCATTCAGCATATAGTCAAGGCATCTGGTGAAGATCCGATCGTATCCACAACAGGAAAGGCTTCAAGAGAGCTCTTTGAGACACGTGTGGCTAACGGACAGTCCCATAAATACGATTTCCTCACGGTAGGATCCATGGGCCACTCTTCATCTATCGCCCTGGGCGTTGCCATCAACAAGCCCGATATGCGCATCTGGTGCGTAGACGGTGACGGCGCGGTTCTCATGCACATGGGATCCATGGCAGTCTTAGGTGCCAACAAACCCTCAAATCTCATCCATGTCGTAATCAATAACAGCGCGCACGAGACTGTCGGAGGAATGCCTACAGTAGCAGGATCTATCGATATCGTTGCGATCGCCAAAGCATGCGGCTATCCGAATGCCGTATGTGTCGATACTTTCGAGGACCTGGACAGGGAGCTTGAAGCTGCAAAGGCAAGAAACGAGCTGTCTCTTATTGAAGTCAAGTGTTCCATCGGTGCAAGAGATGATCTGGGAAGGCCCACGACCACTGCACTTGAGAACAAAGAGAACTTCATGGATTACATCAGGTGATCAGAAATAATACTTGTGATCAGTTCCTGTGTAGAGACCTTCAAGTGGGTCAACATAGGGCGTCTTGGCAAGTAAGCTCAGTGCAAAATCCATCATCTGAAGCTGGTCTTCGGACGCATAATATCCTCTTCCGTTGACAGATACGTTGTATATGTCGAAGCTGTTTGTTTCCTTCGGGAGGATCCTGATCTCAAGATTGTGGGAGATTATCAGTATCTCTACGAGATAAAGGGTGAAGTCATGTCCCTTGGGGGATTTCCATTCGCCGATCTCCTTATAAGGATTGAAGCTTACGGACATGTCGTTATTGTAATAACCGAGATAACGGTAGGAAGAGTCGTAAGTCTTCATCTTGTATGTGTCTCTAATGTAGGACGTATCGATCCATGTGCATGCGCAGTCCCTGGCTCCGAAATCATAGACGGAACCGTCCTCAGGCTTGATAAGCATTGAGATATCGGCATTTGAATGGAATTTGGTATTCCCGATCATGAACGTGTATGAGCCTTCACCGACAGAAGAAACCCCGGTATTAAATGTCGGTTCTGCAGTGGATTCGGTGGTGCCGTCTGTATCTGAAGTATCATCTGACTCATCGGAAGGATCACGGACGTCTTCGTCAGTGTCGTCAGGTGCTATCTTATCGGAAGATACAGGCATTGTCTCAGCGCCTTCTGCTTCAAAGCTCCAGTCAGAGGAGTCGGGATAGAAGGTGAACTCTGTAGAAGTTGTCTCCGTGGCAGTGACAGGTTCTGTGGAAATGATCTGGCAGGCGCAGAAAAGCACGCTTGCTGTAAGCATCAGCGCAATAACGTGTGTAAAATGATGATTCCCTGATCTGCGGACCATATGAAAAATACCTATCCCCTTATTATTCCAAACAAGTGAGATTATAAACCATCTTCACCGATAGTCCAGTGTGCCGGTAAGGCAAAGATCACTCAATGGTCTTTCCGGATGGCTTGTTGAAGAAGATCCTGCCGGCTTCGAACCCCAGCACGACCTGGCCATTCCTTACGAATGAGAACCTTGAAGCGGTCTTATCCTCATTGCTCCTTACGACGAGCTTATCGAAAGTGCCTTCCTCTCCGCTGTTTGCAAGATAGTCCAGCGCATCATTGCCGCATTCGCCCGGCACCGTAAATGTCAGGTTATCGCAAAGTCCTGCACGCAGGAGCCAAGGCTGGACTGATAACGACAGCGGCGGATATGTATCCGGGAATAAGGAGTGACGCTTTATAGTCAGCTTATATCTGTTGCTCTTAAGCTTCTTTACGCCGACAGTATAGTAGGCGGGGAAGGGAGGTCCGGAGAAGTCGTCGAATACGTCATTGACGTCATCAAGGCCCAGCTGCTGCCAGCCGGTATTGATCTTAACCGGATCGTCCTTGGTAAACTCGTTGATCACCTTATCGATCTCGGCCTGAATGCTCTTCGAGAATTCCAGATCGGTATAGACCTTGTTATGCTGATATCTTACGAAAGATGCATAGGTCGCTTCTAAGAGGAGCTTAAGCCTTCTGACCTTCTGGTCAGGGAAGAGCTTCAACGCCCTGGCGATCCTTATGGCGCTCTCAGGGAGATTGCTGTTGCAGTCGCCGGATTCAAACCTGATCCTGGCATCGTGATATACCTGAAGGTATGTGTTGTAGGCAAGGATCGGGTCAGGATTGCCGGCGTCGCCCATAAGGAGCATGTCGGCAAACTTGAGCTTGGCCTCAGGCACGCCGTAATTGGAAGCTATCGCAAAGTAAGCGAAGGCCTTGTCATAGTCGGGCACTCCGTTGACCTTGCCGTCGTAATAAAGGAATCCAAGTGCATTGGCCGCATAGCCGAAGCCGAATTCCTTAAGGAGGATCTCAAGGAGCCTTGCAGCTTCACCGTAATCGCAGGGGAAGGCTGAGTTGCCGCCGTTGCATGCAAAAGCCTTTATCTTAAGGGCCTCGAAAACATGCTGCCTGCAAAGTTTATTCGTAAAGTCAACGAAGCGGTCGATAACGTCTTCCCTGGCGTCAGACAGGAGCAGGCTGTTATCCCAGTGATTGAGGAAGGTGATCATCTGATCCTTGGTATATGTACGCTCTTCAGGCGGGAGTTCCTTATTCTCTTCGTAATTCTCTATCATGCTGATGAGCCCCGGGATCCCCAATACTTCAGATGCCGTGCCCCTGGGGAAGTTATCGGTCCCTACGGTGGTATCCGCTATCTTGGCGATCTTTATAAAGATGGTTACTATCATGTCCTCATCTGTCTCAGGAAGAGGAGGAAGGGGAAGATCACAGATACTGTCCGGATCAGGTCCCAGGAGTTCATCCAGACAGAGGTCCCCGTAAAAATATGTGGTTATGGGGCACCACCAGTCGAAAGCAAAGTCATCGAATGAGAGCTTCTCATCCTCGAAATGGCAGAGCGCAGTCTTAAGATCCGATAAGAGCATCGGATATTCATTCTCACACTGGACGTCAAAGCCTGTATCCGGATAAGCATCGAGTTCGGTACCGCCTACGATATCGATCCAGCCGATGTCATATCTGCAGAGATCGATCAGCTTGTCCTGTGTCATAAAGATGTATGGTTTACGCTTACTCATATGTACATTATAAACGCGGGTGCCGGTGTATTAAAGACTTGACAACCCCGATAATGGGACAGTATCGGGGTTGGTCAGAACAGTCAGTTATTGTTTGAAAACAGAGGTTACTCTACGGTAACGCTCTTTGCGAGGTTTCTCGGCTTATCGACGTCGAGACCTCTTGCGCAGGATACGTAGTAGCCGAGAAGCTGGAGCGGAACGACAGCAAGGGATGCTGCGAAGAGCTCATTTATCTTGGGAACATAGACTACGAAGTCTGCAGAATCCTCGATCGCATAATTGCCGAAGGATGTCAGGGCCATGAGGTAAGCGCCTCTTGCCTTTGTTTCGACAAGGTTGGAAAGTGTCTTCTCATAAAGGCCGCTCTGCGTGAGAACGCCGATAACAAAGGTTCCTTCCTCGATAAGGCTTATCGTGCCGTGCTTTAATTCGCCTGCGGCATAAGCCTCGCTGTGGATGTAGGAGATCTCCTTCATCTTGAGGCTTCCTTCCATCGTGATCGCATAATCGATGCCGCGGCCGATGAAGAAGATGTCCTTCTGTGCGGCGAGTTTTGCAGCGAACCACTGGAGACGCTCTTTGTCTTCAAGGACCTTGTTGATCTTGGCGGGGATGGACATTACTTCGGAAGCAAGCTCTTTTGCCTGATCTTCCGTGATCGTGCCTTTGGCGAGCGCCAATTTGATCGCGAGGACATAGCAGACTGCGAGCTGTGCCGAGTATGCTTTTGTTGTCGCAACTGAGATCTCGGGGCCTGCAAGTGTATAGAGAACATAGTCTGCTTCACGTGCAATGGTGGATCCGACGACGTTTACGATCGCGAGAGTCTTGATGCCGTTCTTTTTTGCGTCTCTTAAGGCTGCAAGCGAGTCAGCGGTCTCACCGGACTGGCTGATGACTATGCAGAGGGCATTCTTGTTCAAAGGCATCGTTCTGTATCTGAATTCGGAAGCGAGCTCACATCTTACGGGAATGCCGGCGAGCTGCTCGATGATGTACTGTGTGCAGCATCCGACATGATATGCGGAACCGCAGGCAACGATGTAGATCTGCTCAAAGCTCTTGAGATCCTCGTCTGTGATGTTCGAAGCTGAGAGGTCGATCTTATATGTATCACCGTCAGGAATGATGACTGAATTCAGGGTATCCTGTACAGCCTTGGGCTGCTCATGGATCTCCTTCATCATGAAGTGCTCGAAGCCGCCCTTCTCGGCAGAAGCTGCGTCCCAGTCGATCTCCGTGGGAGTCTTCTCGATCGTGTCGCCGTCCAGGTTATAGAAGGTGACATTGCCTGCCTCAAGGCATGCCATTTCGAGATCATTGATGTAGTAAACGGATCTGGTGTACTTAAGGATCGCAGGAACATCGGAGGCCAGGTATGAAGCGTCCTTGTCACAGCCGATGATCATCGGGGAATCCTTACGTGCAACGAAGATCTTGCCCGGGTGATCCTTGAACATTACTGCGAGAGCGTAAGAGCCTCTTACACGGACCATTGTCTTTGCGAGAGCTTCGATCGGGTCGTGAGTGTATTTCTTGTAGTAGTAATCGATGGTCTTGATGGCGACTTCGGTATCCGTCTCGGAATAGAACTTATAGCCCTTGCGGATCATCTTGTCGCGAAGTTCCTGATAGTTCTCGATGATGCCGTTATGTACGCCTACGACGTTATAGTCATCTACGATGTGGGGGTGTGCGTTATTCTCCGTGGGTTCGCCGTGGGTTGCCCATCTTGTGTGGCCGATGCCGCATGTGCCCTTGAGCGCTGCGCCGCCGTCTGTCTTCTCGGAAAGGACCTTGAGCCTGCCCTTTGCCTTTACGACAACAGGATTTGCTTCTCCGTCCCTTATGGCGAGACCTGCCGAGTCGTAACCTCTGTACTCAAGCTTTGCAAGACCGTCCAAGAGGATAGGAGCAGCCTTCTTCTTACCTGTGTAACCTACGATTCCGCACATAAAGAATTCTCCTTATTTTTAATTGAAGTATTTTATCACAGTATCATAGGGCGGTTTAAGAACTCTCTGGGTATGGTAATCATTCACAATAGGTATAATGAACGATATCGGATATTATTCGTCATATGTCGAAAATAACTATTGATAATTGACCCCAAACAATTTAAAGTAAATTGGTTTTATACGCGGGAGTGCTTTACAGTGCCAAAAGTGCTCCGTTCAGAAAGGGTAAAGGGTATATGCTCGAACTACAGAATATCAGTTTCCATGCGGATGACAAAGACATCCTCAAGGACATAAGCCTTAAGATCGACGACAAGTTCGTTGCGATAACAGGCCCTAACGGCAGCGGCAAATCAACGCTCCTTAAGGTCATCATGGGAATCATCACACCTACATCAGGCAGGGTCATCTTTGACGGACAGGATATTACGGATCTCCCGGTATACGAGAGGGCCAATCTCGGAATGAGCTTTGCCTTCCAGCAGCCCGTAAGATTCAAGGGCCTTAAGGTCAAGGACCTCTTAAGCATCGCTGCAGGCAAGGATGTCAGCAAGGACTGCTCATATTTAAGATCCGTAGGTCTTTGCCCCAGAGATTATCTGAACCGTGAGATCAACGATACACTCTCCGGCGGAGAGATGAAGAGGATCGAGATCGCCATGGCTGCCGCAAGAGGCGGTAAGCTCAGCCTTTTCGATGAACCTGAGGCAGGCATCGACCTCTGGAGCTTTCAGAGCCTTATCGAGGTTTTCGAGAATTTGCGAAATATCACCAACGGAAATATCATGATCATCAGCCATCAGGAGAGGATCCTTGAGATCGCTGACAAGATCATCTATCTGAAGGACGGAGTGATCGACAGATACGACGAGTCTGCAAAGATCATGGAGGAACTTAACATGAGACGCAGAGGCGGATGCGACTGTGCTTACGGTCAGAAGGGGGTGTCCTGCAATGGATGAGCTCGAAAAGAGAATGCTGAAAGAAGTAGCAGAGCTTGACAGCCTTCCGGTCGGCGCTTTCAATATCAGAAGCAACGGCAAGAGCGAGGGCAGATGCTCTACTGCAAATATCCAGATCGAATCCAGGGAATCAGGCGACGGCATCAACGTCTACTTCAAGGACGGCACAAAGAACGAGTCCTGCCACATCCCGGTCATCATCAGCAAAACCGGCCACAAGGAGTGCGTTTATAACGACTTCTTCATCGGATCAGACTGTGACGTCGTAATCGTCGCAGGCTGCGGCATCAGCAACTGCGGCGGTCATGACAGCCAGCACGACGGTATCCACACCTTCCACATCGGCAAGAATTCGAAGGTCAAGTACATCGAGAAGCACTACGGCGAGGGCACCGGCACGGGCAAGAGGCTCATGAACCCCACAACGGTCGTTTATCTTGAGGAAGGCGCCACAATGGACATGGACACTTCCCAGATCGCCGGAATCAACGATACATACAGGATCACAAAGGCAGAGATCGGCCCTGACGCTACACTCATCATGCACGACAAGATCCTTACTAACTTCGACCAGACGGCAAAGGCCGAGATCAAGGTGGATCTTAACGGCGACGGTTCTGTCTGCGACATCGTAAGCCGCGGCGTAGCAAAGGGTGAATCCGAGCAGGATGTCATCATCGACATCTCGGGCAACGCCGTCTGCAAAGGCCACGCCGAGTGCGATTCCATCATCATGGACAAGGGCGTCATAGTTGCAACACCTAAGCTCAAGGCAACATGCGTCGACGCTTCACTGATCCACGAGGCAGCTATCGGCAAGATCGCCGGCGAGCAGATCACAAAGCTCATGACGCTTGGCCTCAACGAGCAGGAAGCCGAGCAGAAGATCATCGAAGGATTCCTGAGGTAAGATTTTAACTTTAGTTTCTCCGTGGGCCGTCTCGAAAGGGGCGGCCTTTTTTGTCCAGGACTCTGTACTAAAAGCTGGGCAGCACTTGGGAACTGCGAAAAGCCCGGCTGTTTGTCAGGTTATAGCCGTACTTTTAGCCTGGATTTTGTGTAATGAACGGCGGAATGAACGGCACTTGCCGTCGGTTTTGCCGTTCGTTTGACCTGAAATAGCCGTTTTGAACGGTGGAATGAACGGCACTGCCGTTGGTTTTGCCGTTCGTTTGGCCTGACACAGCCGTCCGTCCGCCCCTTAAGAAGACATGCCCCACCCCAGGAAAATGACTCAAAATACATGCGCGCAATCAAAGGTTTTACGCATATTTGCAGACGGATTTGTGATAAAATTACTTTAACAAATTTTTCCGGAGGAACAGCATATGGGACTTAATTTCCGCAAATCGATCTCTTTGGGCAAAGGCTTAAAGCTTAACTTGAGCAAATCAGGACCCAGTGTCTCATTCGGCAAGAGCGGATTCAGACAGTCCATAAACCTCAAGGGCCAGGCAAGGACCACGGTAGGAATTCCGGGAACTGGTATCTACTACACAAAGAACACCAACGTAAAGAATGTTGTAAGCGGACTGACCGGAAAGGTTCAGGACGCTAAGAATAAGAAGGCTGCCGGAAAGGCAGCTGCTGAGCCCAAGGCAGCAAAGAGCACAAAGGCAGCCGCAGCAGGTGCGGTTGGTGCAGCTGCAGGAGCTAAGGCAGCAGCAAAGCCCGCTGTTAATGAAGAGCTCATTGCTGCATCCAAGGCAAAGGTCGAAGAATTTGCAGCAGGTATCGAAGCGCTTAAGTCAGTTCATAAGCAGTCTGACGGTTATATCGACTGGGAAGCTCTTGCAAACGGCGCTGTATCAGGCCAGCTTAAGGAACTCCAGCCTTTCGCGCAGAGCGTTCTGGCAGGCGACATCGATGCATATTTCAACGTTATCTCCGAAGTCGGACCGTTTGACGACCTTCTCGAGTACGGCAGCGGTTTTGAGGTCGGAACAGATGATCCTCAGATCATGCAGATCGAATTCCAGGTTAAGTCCGCTGATATCGTTCCGACACAGTATCCTGACATGAAGGCGAACGGTGAGCTGGTAATGAAGGATTTCACAAAGTCTGCTTACTATGAGCTCGTACAGGATTATGTATCGAGCACGATGCTCAGAGTCGCAAGAGATACATTCGCGCTCCTGCCGGTCAAGCAGGTCCTTATCCATGCAGTGGATAAGATCTTAAATCCCGCAACGGGCAACGACGAGGAAGTTACTATCGCTTCAGTCAAGATCAAGAGGGATGCTCTTGCTACTTTGAACTTCGAGCGCATCGATCCTTCTGACTGCCTGGAGAGCTTTGAGAGCAACATTAAGTTTAAGAAGACAACGGGATATGCTCCTGTTGACAGAGTTCTTGCCTGAACAGCTTTTAGAGGTTTTTCGAACGTTTTATAGACAGAGTGTAAATATTCAGTCTGAATCGTGAAACCAAAAGTGATTTTTCATTGCTTTTAACTATCACGATGATTAGACTGTCATCATAAGTGCTTTTAGATTATGGATTGCAGGCGGGTTCTTCTATGGCGGACCGTAAAAGAATAGCTTTACTTGTTGCCCAGGCTGATGAATATTATCAGTCACAATTTATTCAGGGCTTTATTGATAATGCATTTAAGCATGATGCTGACGTTTTGGTCTTCGGAAGCTACCTCAAATATCAGAATAATTTCGGAAGAGAAATAGGCGAGACGTCGATTTTTTCTCTTGTTCCTTTTGAAGATTTTGATGCTGTCGCTGTTATGGCCGATACTCTTCAGTCATCTGGTCTGTCTGACAGTATTGAGCAGATGATCCATGACCGCTGCAAATGCCCGGTCATCTTCATCGATAAGGAGAGCAAGTATTTCCCGTCGGTATTCCCGAATCACTACGATGCGGTGAAGTTCCTTATTAATCACCTGATCGAAGATCACGGTTACACGGATATCGCTTTCCTTACGGGCAAGGCATGGCACCATTATTCGAAGCAGAGACTTCAGGCGTTTATCGATGCGATGTCCGAACACAGCCTGTCTGTAGGCAGGGACAGAGTGTTCTACGGTGATTTCTGGTATACGAGCGGTGAGAGCCTGGGCGACCGTCTTGTCAAGAAGGGTGGAAAGCTTCCGCAGGCCATCGCTTGCGCCAATGACTGCATGGCAATAGGTCTTGCAAAAGCTCTCGAAGCGGGCGGGATCAGGGTTCCTGATGATATTGCAATCGTAGGTTACGATTCCACTGAAGAGGGCAGATATTCTCCCAAGCCGCTCACTTCCATCAAGATACCGGCCAAGGCTCTGGGTTCATATGCGCTGGATTATCTCTTCAATTCCATGGAAGGCAAAAAGACCGAGCCGTTTAAGGACAACGGTGAATTCTTCTGTGGCAGGTCCTGCAATTGCAGCGAGGATAAGGTGCGGTATGAAGTCAAGCTCCGCAAGGTTTGGGATACGGACACTTCACATAACAGCGTTTTCTCTTCCTTTAACCATTTAGACGAGGATCTGGCAATGCAGAATACCTTTAACGGTCTCATGAAAACCGCATTCTCGTATGTTTTCCAGATCAGGGATTTTGAGAGCTTCTCGATCTGCCTTAATGACAAATGGCAGTCGAGGGCAAAACTCTTGGCAGGAGCCATCGATGATTCAAGGCTCTCTGCAGCGAGTTTGTCAGATACAGACCGTTATTTTTCAAGAAAGATGATGCATGTGATCTCATGCAGCCCGGAAAGCCTTAACTGCGACAGAGTAAGCAACGATGTTTACTTTGACAGGCATGTTCTTATCCCGAGACTCGACATGGAAAGAGCAAAGCCGGAAGCTTTCTTCTTTACGCCCATGCATTTCGAAGAATCCATCTTCGGTTATGCGGTATTGTCCTATACGGATCCCAGATCTTACAAGAAATCGTACCGTTTCTGGCTTCACAGCATAATGAGGGGACTCGAATACTTCAGAAGATACGACGAGCTCAATGCGATGAACAAGCAACTGGAGGCAAGCCTCGTAAGAGACCCGCTTACCGGCATATATAATTACAACGGATTCTTAAGACAGATAGAAGGCATAATCGCCCTTAATCCTTTGAAGGAGGGCGAGAAGGTCGGAGCACTTGCCATCGACATAAAGAATCTCTCGAGGATCAACAATGATAACGGAAGAGCGGCAGGCGACAGCACGATCATAAGTGTTGGCCGGCTCCTTAACGAGGTTTTCTCGAAAGGTCAGATCTACAGCATGGGTAACGGCGAGATGGTTGCGCTGGAAGTCGTCAGCGGTGACAGGGAACCTCTTGAAGTCATGGAAGAAAGGGAGCAGCAGCTTAATCAAAAGATCGCTGACTTCAACAAAACTCTTCCTGCGGGCAGAAGAAAGATCGAAGTTTACTTTGGAACCGCAGAAGGAACTCCAAGAACCAGAAACGATTATGAGAGCCTTATTTCCGTTGCACTGTCCCAAAAGAACGGACAGAAGATGAATATCCAGAAGCTTAATGCAGACGGACTGACAGATGCCCAGATCGAAGAGGCGAAGATAGTAAATGAGATCTTGGACAAGAATAAGATCAATTATTACTTCCAGCCGATCATCAACGTCAGGAACGGTGAGATCTATGCTTATGAAGCGCTGATGAGAGTTGATACTCAGCCGATCATCCAGCCGCTCGTTGTCGTAAAGTATGCCGGACTGTTTAACAGGCTTTATGATATCGAATATGCAACATTCAATAATGTTTTGGATTTTATAAATAAGCATGCCGCTTCTATCAAGAGCGATGCGAAGATCTTCATTAACTCCATTCCCGGACAGCGTATGAAGAGTAAAGACATGAAAGAGATTGCCGAAAAGGCCAAGACCTTTGCCGGCAGACTTGTAGTCGAATTAACGGAGCAGTCCGAGATCGACGAGAAGGAATTGACCCTCCTGAAGAATGATTATATAAAAGCAGGTTTTGAGACAGCTGTAGATGACTACGGCTCCGGATATTCAAATGTAAGCAATCTCCTGCGTTATATGCCTAACTACGTCAAGATCGACAGGGCGCTGCTTGCAAACATTCAGGATTCACCGCAGAAGCAGCACTTCGTAAAGGACATCATCGAATTCTCACATGACAATAATATCCTGGCACTTGCTGAAGGCGTAGAAACAGCAGAAGAAGTCGAGACTGTTATCCAACTCGGAATCGATCTCATTCAGGGTTTTTACATTGCACGGCCTTCGGCCAAGATTATCAAGGAGATTCCTGAAGCAGTCAAGGAAGAGATCGTCAGATACTGCATGAGCAGGGGCAATAACCATACGAAGAGAGACTATATTGCCGGAAGAGAAGAAATGATCTCTCTGCCTGTTCTCAGCAATGAAGGTTACAAGACAATTCACATTACATCGGGCTTTGCTACCTACAGAGACCTGCATATCATTGGTGTTCCCGGCGATGAAGGATTGATCAACATTGAAATCGAGAACGGCTACAAGGGAAAGATAACGCTTGAGAACGGTTCATTTACCGGCAGGGATACTATGCCTGCAATAAATATAGGCGAAGACTGTGAAGTCATATTGGCACTTACGGGCGAGAATTCGCTTACATGCGGCGGAATCAAGGTCGCACCCTCGTCGACCCTGACTTTTGAAGGAGTAGGAAACCTTTCAATCAGCACGACGGCGACGGAAACATTCGGTATCGGGAATGATATGAACTCTTATCACGGAGATCTTGTTTTCGATCAGGACGGCCTTATCGAGATAACTGTCAATGCCAACAAGAGTGTCGCAATAGGAAGCGGCTTAGGCGGACATCTTAATATCCGGAGGGGCATGTATAAGCTCAATCTCATGGGCCAGAATGCTGTAGGAATCGGTTCTAGTACCGGCGATATCGAACCGCTTATCGGCAATTGCTTTATCGGAATCAAGAGTGTGGCGCAGAATGCTGTCGGAATAGGTTCGTTCCTCGGCAGATGCGACATGATGATCGAGCACTCTTCCGTTAATATGGATTTCGAGGGCGCTGAAGTTGTCATGATAGGTTCGAAACACAGCGAGAAACTTCGTATAAGCATATACAGCGCGACGGTTATTGCACAGTCCAAGGCACATGACATCACCGTCATCGGCTCCGGCACGGCAGCTCCTTCAAATATCATGATAGATTATGTCACCATAAGAGTCGATATCGGAGGAAAGCAGGCCGGAATCTACAGAGGCATGGATGACAGGGTCAGAGTCAGGGTGTCCAACTGCAGGACCGAAGGATCCATCTTTACCAGCCTTGATATACCCAAGCATTCAGTCAACATGGATTTCCTGGTAACGGGATCCATTACAAAGCTTGAAGTCAACGGCCGTCTTTTCGAAGAAAATTCCAGAGGCGAAGATCAGATATCCAGATAGATAGGACAGTGATCTGAGCCCATGATGTCAGTCATCATGTTTGACTCTTTCACGCGTGAATTGAGCCCGTCCGTTGTGAAGAAATAGTCGATCCTCCAGCCTACATTGCGCTCTCTTGCAGCGGTCTTATAGGACCACCAGGTGTAGCAATCCTTATCGTCCGGATGGAGCATCCTGAAAGTGTCGGTAAGACCCCTTTCAATGAACTTGTCCATATATGCGCGCTCTTCGGGAAGGAAGCCCGAGATCTTTGAATTTGCCTTGGGGTTCGACAGGTCTATCTCCTTATGAGCGGTGTTGACGTCGCCGCAGCAGATGACTTCTTTGCCCTGTGCCTTGAGGGCATCGACCTGGTCTAAGAAGCAGTCGTAGAATCTGAGCTTGAACTTAACGAAGTCGTCGCCTCTTCCGCCATTCGGAAAGTAGATGTTGAAAAGTACAAAGTCGCCGAAATCAGCCTTGATAACGCGGCCTTCGTGGTCGAACTCCTCAACGCCGAAGCCGAATTCGACGCTCTTGGGCTCGATCTTCGAATAGAGGGCCGTGCCGGAATAACCCTTGCGCTCGGCAGAATAGAACCAGCTCTTATAGCCCGGAATATCAGTGATCTCGGGGCCTAACTGCTCTTTCATCGCCTTGATCTCCTGGATGCCTATGACGTCCGCGCCGATCTTCTCAAGACTCTCTGCAAAACCTTTGGTTGCAACTGCTCTGATTCCGTTGACGTTCCAGCTCGCTATTCTCATATAAAACCTCGTGAATTATAATTACTTCGTAGATTTTACTCTAATATTGCGTTGGAAGGAAAGGGAAATGAGGATATTAGGCGCGATGCTCGGAGGAACGATCTCCTCTTACGATTCGAAGGGCACGGTTATGCTCGGCGAGCCTTCTTTCGCGCGCTCCGTCCTGCTCGAAAAGTATCCTTCCCACGAATTCGTCTTCCCCGAGTTTAAGACCTATTCTTCAGAGGATGCGACGCCTTATCTATACCGTGACGCATTAAAGAAGATCGTCTGTGAAGCTTCTGGCTTTGACGGGATCCTTATAACCCACGGTACTGATACATGCGCATATTTTGCCCAGCTTGCCGCAAGGGTGCTGGGATCTTTGAGGATACCCTTTGTCATCACCGGTTCCATGAGCTCACCCGACAAAGATCCCGGTGAGGCATCGGGGAACCTGACATATGCCGTAAGATGCCTTGAAGAAGGAATGAGCGGCGTGGTATTCAGAAATGAAGAAGGCGTTCAAAAGCTTTATAAGGCTCACCTGATAATGTCGCCTGACATTAACGGTATTTATTCGGAATACAGCGAAGGAACCGCGCCTGAGACAAGAGATTACACGGAGTTCCTTAACAAAGAGAAGCTTCCGGAGATCCTTGTGATCCCTGCTGTTCCGGGATGCGTGATACCTGAGGACGGTTTTGACAGAGTTCTTATCTGCTGCAACCATTCGGGAACGGCTTTATCAGGACTGGCGCCCATGGTTGAGTGCTGGACTTCGCAGGGAATAAAGTGCTTCATGGCTCCCATCCCCGTAAACGGCGGAGTCTATGAGAGCCGGAAGATACTCCGGGATGCCGGAGCCATAGAACTTAAGGGCATGCCTGTTGAAGGCGCCTGGTCGGAGGTGTTACTGGGATGAGTCTGCCGCCTAAGATAGTTGATAAATACGGCCGTGAGTCATTCGGCGGAAGCCAGATGTGGCTTCCTGACGAGATGTTCGTTAACAGCGGCTGCGGAATAATCGCGGGCCTTGATGCGATCCTGCGCCTTAAGGGCGAGGAGGGCATGACGAGGGAAGAATACTTCAAACGCTTTTTCGATGCCAAGGACTATATAAAGCCCATCACGATCGGCAGGAAAAGGGAAGCGAGAAAGGTCTTCGGGAGGGAATTCTTCGGAAGCTTGGGCGTAAGTGCCGGCAGATTCAGAAGGGGCCTTCGAAAGCTCGCCGCCAAGGAGGGCCTGAAGGTAAGGATCAAGCCCATCAGGTTCAAATGGTGGGAGAAGATCCCTGAATATCTGAAGAGCGGGGATCCTTTGGTAATGCTTTTCCTGTCCCCGTTCAGGAAGGTCTGCGTCGAGGAACCGGGCGGATATAAGACCATGTGTGATTTCCACTGGGTCACGATCACGGAGATCGACGGCGATGACCTCTGGGTGTCTTCATGGGGCGGAAGATGCAGGATGTCGGTCACAGAACTTAAAAGATTTGGCGTGATTTTACGCTTTTATTCCGTTTCATTGGAAAAACAGAGCGACATAGTGTAAGGTTATTGTCGTAAGTTTTACTTTTTAAATATATAGGAGGAACTTAGGGAAATGAATAATGAGATTGCCGAGAAGATCAAGGGAATGCTGGTGGAAAGACTCAGGATCCCTGAAGACGAGCTCGAGTACGATTCTGAGCTCTTTGGCGAGGATATAGGACTTGATTCCATCGATTCCATCGAGATCATCGTAGGTATCGAGAATCTCTTCGGAGTAGACATTTCCGGTGCAGGTGCCACAAGAGAGGACTTCCGTTCCATCGAGACTCTCACGGCATTCGTTGAAGCACACAAAGAGGACTGATGATGCCGATGAATGAGAAGCGTTGCGTTATCACGGGCTTAGGCCTCGTGTGCGCAATCGGTGATAATACTGACGAATGTTTTGAATCGGCGCTTTCCGGCAAGTCCGGTATTGCTGATGTTAAGAGCTTCGATACTTCTGCCTGCTATTCACACAAGGGTGCCGAAGTAGCGAGCTCAAACGGGCAGCTTGCAAACGGCAGATTCGACAGAACGACTGCTTTGGGAATAAAGGCGGCAGGTGAGGCCCTGGCAGATGCCGGGATCGATACTGATTCCGAAGGCGCATCCGATATAGGCGTCATCCTGGGTTCCTGCATTGCGGGCGCTGCCTGTGTCGAGAAATATTACAATGCAAAGGTTAAAGGCGAGAAGGGCGACATCGACGATCTTAAGGCGATGCCGGCTTCAGCCATCGCGGGAAATGTTGCCGACTATTACAATGCGGGCGGCATTACCGCAAATATCGTAAATGCCTGTGCGGCAGGAACTTTGAGTGTCGCAATGGCAATAGATCTCATCAGGGGCGGCAAGGGCGAGATATTCCTCGCGGGCGGCTGCGATTCTTTCTCATCGCTCGCTTACGCAGGATTCCATGCTTTAAGGGCACTTGCTCCTTCTGACTGCTCCCCTTTCAACCACAGTGACGGAATCACATTGGGCGAAGGCGCAGGCGTTCTCGTAGTCGAATCCTACGAGCATGCGGTAAAGCGCGGCGCCAGGATATACTGCGATGTGCTTGGCTCAGGCGTAAGCTCCGATGCTTATCACATCACCGCTCCGAGGCCCGACGGCGAAGGCCAGATGAGCGTTATTACACGCGCAGTAAAGAATTCAGGACTGAAGTTCACCGATATCGACTATGTCAACGCACACGGCACCGGTACGGCAAAGAACGATGAGTCCGAATTCCTTTCACTTAATACTGTTTTCGCAGACAACAAGCACCTTTCCGTAAGTTCGACCAAGTCCATGACGGGTCACTGCCTGGGCGCTGCAGGCGCTATCGAAGCAGTCCTCACGGTCAAGGCCCTTACTGAAGGCAAGCTCCCGCCGACAACAGGTTACAGCGAAGAAGATTTAAAGGTCCTCGCTGAGAAGTCGGGCGACATTAATTTCATTGCCAACAAGCCGCTCGAAAAGGATATCAAGTATGCGATGTCGAATTCTTTCGCGTTCGGCGGCAACAACGCGAGCATCGTTTTCGCAAAAGACCCTAATCTTCTGAACCTTACATGTCCCAAGCAGGAACTCTATGTAACGGGGGTAGGCATCGTAAGCGGCGAGTTCAATGAGGACTCAAAGACATATGTCGCCAAGCTTGATACTGATACATTCAAATCTTATGGAGTAAAGTCGGCATTCTTAAGAAAGCTCGACAGACTTTCACAGCTCCAGCTCTTGAGCGGCCTTAAGGCATTGGAAGACGCCGGAGTAACGGTCACAACCGAGAATGAAGGCATAATCGGAATCTGCATCGGAACCAACGACGGTCCGATGACGGAGATCGCAAACTTCCAGAAGGGCATTATCAAGGACGGCATCGACAAGGGTTCCGCTTTTGCATTCCCGAATACCGTTTATAATGCCGCAGGCGGCTACCTCAGCATCGCTACGGGCATCAAGGGCTATAACGTAACGATCGCGAACGGTTTCCAGTCAGGCCTTCAGAGTGTCTGTGCTGCTGCAGGCGCCATCATGTTCGGCTATGAGAGCATCATGCTCGCATCGGGAACTGACGAGTGCACCGACATCGACGAAGAGATCTATTCAGATCTCGGCCTTGCCGCTGAAGGAAAGATGACGCTGGGCGAAGGCTCCGTAACATGCGTGATCGAGAAGGAATCTTCCGCAAAGGAGCGCGGTGCAAAGCGCTATGCGAAGATCGCAGGATTCTCTTCTGCAAGAGACACGTCAGGCGACAAAACTGACAACATGAGATTATCTGAAAATGCTCTTACCAAGGCGATCGAAAATGTCCTTGAAGAGGGCGGAATGAAGGCATCAGACGTTAAGTGCATCTACGGCTTCGGCAACGGGATCGCTGAGATCGATGTTTTCGAGAGCGAAGTATACAAGAAGATCTTCGGAGATGATATCGAGATAAAGCTCGTTAAGAAGGACTTCGGCGAGGCAAGAGCCGCATCTTCATCCATGCAGTTCGCCATGCTCGCAAAGGATATCTACGAAGGAAAGATCGACAGCGGCATTGCTGTCTCATACGGAACCAGCGCGCTTTATTCGGCAGTACTGCTGACCAAAGCATAAGACGGAGGCTTAATCATGGGCAAGACGGCGGTAGTCACAGGCGGATCCAGAGGAATAGGCAAAGCGATCGCATTAAAGCTTGCCGGAGAGGGCTATGACATAGCTCTCAACTATGCTTCCAACGATGAGGCCGCCAAGGCAGCCTGCGAAGAGATCACTGCTACAGGCGTCCGCTGCGAGATCTATAAGGCCGACACATCCGACATCGCACAGGTCAAGGACATGTTCAAGGCCATTAAGAAGAGCTTTGAGACGATAGACGTTCTGGTAAATAACGCCGGCGTCGTCGATGATGCATATCTTCTCATGATCAGACCCGATTCTCTGCAGAGAAGCCTTGCTATCAATATCCAGGGCTATATCAACTGCGCACAGGCTGCAAGCCTTAAGATGTGTTCGCAGAAGAGCGGCAAGATAATAAACGTATCATCAGTAAGCTCGATCCTCGCCGTTCCGGGCCAGACCGTTTACAGCGCTACCAAGGGCGCGGTCAACTCCATGACCCAGACGATGGCAAAAGAGCTCGCTCCTTACGGAATCCAGGTAAATGCGGTAGCTCCGGGCTTTATCGGCACCGACATGATCAAGTCCATTCCGGGCGACCTTGCAGAGAAGTATCTTGAAGCAGTTCCGATGAAGCGTTTCGGCTCAGCCGAAGACGTTGCTGACTGCGTTGCAAGCCTCGTATCAGATGCATTCTCTTACATGACCGGCCAGGTTATCGTGCTCGACGGAGGCTTGAGTCTCTGATGAAAGTCCTCGTTCTTAACGGCAGTCCCAAGAAGGACCGCAGCAACACAATTCAGGTTACGAATGCCTTCGTATCCGGTTTCCCCGAGGGCACCGAAGTTAAGAAGATCAACATCTACGAGAAGGACATCAAGCCCTGTCTGGGATGTTTTGCATGCTGGGCATCTCCTGACGGAACATGCGCCATAAAGGACGATATGGCTGAGATCATCGCAGCCATCAAGGAAGCCGACGTCATCATCGAGAGCTTTCCTCTCTATTTCTACGGCATGCCTTCACAGCTTAAGGCAGTGACCGACAGGTGCCTGTCTCTTGCCGAACCCTATATGGGCACCAGGTCTGACGACGGCCAGACTTTCAATAAGATGAGAGATCCTTCGATTTTTAATAAGAAATTCGTTGTTATCAGTTCATGCGGCTATGTAGAGCTTGAGCCCGTATATCCGGCTTTGCTCGCACAGTACGATCTTATCTGCGGCGGCAGGGAAAAGTACACAGCAATCTTGTGCCCCATGGGCGAGGTCTTCATGACCGGCAAGGCAAAAAGGCAGATCAGGGTCTATCTGGATGACCTGAAGAAGGCCGGAGCAGAATACTGCGCAAATGATTATAAGCTCGATCCCGAGACGATCAGAAAGCTCCAGATCCCGCTCCTGTCACCCGAAGGCTTTGCTACCCTTACGAATTCCCACATGAACGAGGGCGGCTGGGCCGCTTCAAGGTTTGAGAAGTAAGATCTTCTGATTGAAGGCAAGGAGTCACGCCTCATTACCGGGAGAAATCTGCAAAGCCTCAAATCGTACGTTTCTGGGGTCGAAAAAGGTACGATTTTGCCTTTTGCAACTTGCAAGCACTCAAATCGTACGTTTTTGAGGTCGAAAAGAGTACGATTTAACCCTTTGCTCGAAGTAAACACGATTCCCCTTCGTTTTCGAAAACAGAAAAACAGTCGCTGCCAAACAGGACCGATGCCTCATTACCGGCTGCCGGAGCGGTCAATTTCACGCCAATTTGCCATTCCTTTGACAATCAAAGCACTTGACAAAATACCCTTCCTGTGGAATACTTTGACAATCAAACTATTTAGCCTGAGGGATTATTATGTCCGCACGGCAGGCTGAACTTATGAGGTTTTAGTAATGACAGGCAGAATAATCGGACTCGGTTCCTACATCCCCAAGAAGGTCGTCACCAATGACGATTTTGCCAAATTCCTGGACACAAGCGATGAATGGATCACCGAGCGCACTGGAATCAAGGAAAGACATATTGCAGACCATATCACCGAGAAGCCTTCGACAATGGCAGTTGAGGCTGCGAAGAAGGCAATAGAAGATGCAGGCATCGACCCTAAGGACATCGATCTCATCGTAACCGCATGCACAACACCCGACCTTGTTATACCTTCCATGTCATGCGTGGTTCATGAGGCGATCGGCGCTTCGGAGAACTGCGGATGCTTTGATGTAAATTCGGCGTGCCCCGGTTTCGTTGCTGCTTTCAATACAGTCCAGAGCTTTATCGAATCAGGCAACTCGAAGGTTGCACTCTGCATCGGTTCCGAGTGCAATTCCAATTTCGCTAACTATGAAGACAGAGGAACATGCATCCTCTTTGGTGACGGCGCAGGCGCGGCAGTACTTAAGGCTGACGAGAATGCAAAGCGCAATGAATTCATCATGAGATCTTCAGGCGCAAGGGGCGGATGCCTCCACTGCGAAGCTGCAAGACAGCCTGACAGATGGGAGGAAGAGGGCTTCAAGACAGCCACATCCTTCTATATGCAGGGCAGGGAAGTATTTAAGTTTGCAGTATCTGAGGTTCCCCAGATCATCAAGGATCTTTCCGAGAAGTTTAACTTCGATCTCGACAAGGATGTTGATTACTACATCCTCCACCAGGCAAATGCGCGCATCATCGAAGCCACGGCTAAAAAGCTCGGCATCGAGAGAAGCCGCTTCCCCATGAACATAATGAACTACGGAAATATTTCATCTGCGAGCATCCCGATCCTTTTGAACGAGATGAAGCAGGACGGCAGGCTCAAGCCCGGCATGAAGCTCGTAATCGCAAGCTTCGGCGCAGGACTTACATGGGATGCTAACTATATTGTTTACTAAACAGCATTTTCGAAATAAACAAAGGAGATAAAAGGACATGACAAGAATCACAGATTTGATCGGCATCAAGTATCCTATCTTCCAGGGCGGTATGGCCTGGGTAGCTGACTGGCACATCGCAGCAGCAGTATCTGAGGCAGGCGGTCTCGGCATCATCGGTGTCGGCGGCGCAGACGAGAACTGGCTCCGCGACCAGATCAAGAAGTGCAGGGAAGCAACAGACAAGCCTTTTGGCGTAAACCTCATGCTCATGAATCCCAGAGCTCCTGAGATCGCTAAGGTCATCGCAGAAGAGAAGGTAAAGGTTGTTACAACAGGCGCAGGCTCTCCGGAAAAGTACATGGATATGTGGAAGGAAGCAGGCATCATCGTAATCCCTGTTACAGCAGGCGTTGCTCTTGCAAAGAGAATGGAGCAATGCGGTGCTGACGCAGTCATCGCTGAGGGCACAGAGTCCGGCGGACACATCGGTGAGGCTACGACAATGACACTGGTTCCCCAGGTAGTTGACGCAGTATCCATTCCCGTTATCGCTGCAGGCGGTATCGCAGACGGCAGAGGCGTTGCAGCAGCTTTCATGCTCGGTGCTGAAGGCGTTCAGTGCGGAACTGTTTTCTGCGCATGTGACGAAGTCAATGTTCACCAGAATTACAAGGATATGGTCATCAAGGCAAAGGACAACTCCACAAGAGTTACCGGCAGATCTTACGGCCACCCTGTAAGACAGATAAGAAACGCTCTTTCCAACAAGTATCTTGAGATGGAGCAGAGCGGCGTTACCTTTGAAGAGCTCGAGGGACTTACAGTAGGAAGTCTCCGTAAGGCAGTTGTCGAAGGTGACATCAAGGAAGGCACATTCATGGCAGGCCAGATCGCAGGCCTCGTCAAGGAAGTAAGACCTGCCAAGGTCATCATCGAATCGATGTTCGAGCAGGCAGATAAACTTTTAGGAAGGAAACTCGAAG
>JAEFBA010000037.1 GCA_016292145.1 Saccharofermentans sp. | reverse complement strand
GGGTGCTTTTGGGCGGTCGTTGGAAGAAGATGGGCGATATAGTCCTGACAGAACAAGCCTTCACGGATGTCCGCATGAATAATTTAAAAGACCGCATAGCTGATGCCGTTGCACATTCTGCTGAAGACGACAGACCTTTTATGGAGAATGTGAGCAGACTGATCAGTCTCATTTTTGATTATCAGAAAACTTCGCATGCTGTCGATACTTTTAACGAAGAACTTGAGAAGATCTCACGATTAAAAAAGTCAGGCCAAAACAGCAAAGACGTTAATGATGCCCACCCTGAAAATGAGCCTGATTACATATTGTGGAGGCGAGAGGAGCTCCTCAGGAAAACAAAAATCAAGACTGAATTTGAAGAACTTAAAGATAAGCTCTTACGTGAATATAAAGAACTGAGATCAAGCGGCAGTGAGGATAAGAAATGGCAGTATTAAAGAGCTACACATGTTCCAAGTGTGCAGGCATCCTGAATTTCGATTCGGATCAGGAGTTTTTTGAATGTCCGTTCTGCGGGACGGCGTTTGATGTGCTGGATTTCCATGGCGATGAAGTAATGGAGCAGGCTAAGTCTTTGCTTAAGAACGAATCTTTCGATGCGGCAAGAGAAAAATACAAAGCCGTTCTTAAGTATGAACCAAAGAACTTTGAAGCGCACCTCGGAGTCATTCTCTGTGAGCTGAATATCTCTTCCCCCAACAGTTTGGAAATTCCTGATTTACTTCCGGAATATGATGCGGTAAAGGTCAGGAAAACGATCCTTAATGCCAAGAAGAATTCTGACAAGAGTGAAGCATTATACTTCAACAAGATGTACGAACTTATCAACATTAAAACGGAAGCGGAAAGACTTAAGACAGAAGAAAAAGAACTGTTATCCGATAAGACAGGCCGTGAAGTAAATAAAAAGCTGGTCTCGGACTATCAAAGGGAAAGAACCTTAAACAGGATAGACTTCTATCCGGCAATAATGTGTGGCCTCTTTTGTATCGGTCTGTTCGTAGCATATGCCATTTATGACAAATTCTCAGATGCGCAAGATGAGAATTCAGAGATGATCTTGATTTTGCCGTTTGTAGTTGTCATTTTGGCCTTTGCAGTCATAAAGATAATCGATCTTGTGAAGGATAAGAACTACAAACCTGTTGATGATATTGCGAGTTCTTACAAAGGCAGGATCAGGTTGGTCTTTAACAGATACAATGAAGAGTACCGCAGAATGAGGGCTCTTTATCCGGCAGCCGAAAGAATAAAGAAGATTAAAGAGCCTGAGAGTACTCCGGCTGATAAGACTCCTGTCAGTTATGAGGATATTGATCCTTCTGAGATCGTCATCTGTTCAAAGTGCGCTGCAAAACTTGCTCTCAACAAAGATAAGCGTGTCTATCAGTGCGATCACTGCGGTGTGGCATATGGAATCTCATTGTTCTTCGGCCTTCCCATGGAAAAGGCTCTGAACGCGCTTAATACAGGTTATTATGACGACGCCAACCAGAGATTCTCCAATATTCTCATGGCGCATCCTTCTGATTTTGAAGCTCTTCTCGGACGTGTCCTCTGCGAGGGCGGTTGGACCAGGATCAGCGATATCGATCTTACCGATGATATTGATGAATCAAGCTTCAAAGCGGCCCAAAGGCGCCTCGAAGAGGCGAAGCAGCATGCTTCTGTTCATAACGTGCCGTTTTTCGAGAACGTCGAAAAGCTGATCCGCTACTGTGAAGAGTACCGGAAAGCCAAAGCGAAGATCTCTGAGATCGACAGCGAGGTCAATGCTTTTGATGCCAACACCGCCGTAATGCACGAGGCTTTCCATGGCAAGGACTTCAGGCTCCAAAGGGAAAAAGAGAGAAAAGACCTTGTTAGCAAGTCTTATCCGTTCCAGGTCCGCAACAAAAAGATCGAGGGTGAATTCAGGGAGCTGCGCAATTCTATAACTGCAATGCGTGACGACAGCGTGCTTTGCAAATAAATGTATAATATCTTGTAACTCTTAATGATTGGCGGTAAGGACAATTGTCTGATTCTTTGGCAGTAAACATCGATGGCGAGCTTATCGTGCCCGAATCTTTAGGGCGCGACGGGCTTATGCTCTTGCAGCACAAAGACTGTTATAAGCTTGATACTGCAAGCGTTCTTTTGGCATGGTTCGCTTCCTGCTTTGTGCGCCGCGGTAAGCCCTGCGAGATGCTCGAACTGGGAAGTGGTACGGGAGGAGTATCCCTGCTCGCATCCGCGCGCTGCAAGAATGCGCATGTGGACGGTGTCGAGCTCGTTGAACTGGCTTATAAGGTGTTCTGCGAAAACATTAAGCTTAATGGCTTATCTGACCGTATCACCGCATATAACTGCGACTTGCGCGATCTTCCTTCCTCAGTAAAGGACAAGGCCTACGATGTGGTCTTCATGAACCCGCCTTTCTATGACGGTACTAAGGGTTCGGTTACAGATTCTGTAAAGCCGGAACACGAGAAGGCAGCACGCTTTGCTGACTGCGGCGTTCTGGAGGATTTTATCCGCGTTCAGTCTTTGCGCACACGCACAAGCGGAGGTTACGCGGTCATGTGCATAAGCCCGGACAGGGTGCCCGAAGTTTTTTCGCTGTATTCGAAATACAAGATAACTCCTGTAAGACTGCTTACAGTCCACGCAAATGCTTCCAAGGATGCGTTTCTTGCCCTGATCGCAGGGAAGAAGGGCGCACCGAATGCCGAATTCAAGGCGCTGGCCCCTTTGTTCATTAACGAAGAAGGTTCTTCTGCTCTCACCGCGAGAGCAGCACACATATATGAGGAGGAACACTCAGATTGCTTTATCTAGTCGGAACACCCATCGGAAATATCGATGATATGTCGCCCAGAGCATGCGAAGTGCTGAAGGGCGCTGATGTTATTGCATGTGAGGATACAAGAGTCACCGGGATCCTTTTATCCCAGCTCGGTATCACGGGCAAGCGCCTGATCGCTTACCACGAGCACAACAAGGCCGCAAGCGGCAACGGGATCCTCGATCTTCTGAAGCAGGGCCTTACTGTTGCACAGGTGTCCGATGCCGGAATGCCTGCGATAAGCGACCCCGGTGCAGATCTTGCGTCACTTGCAGCTTCAAACGGCATTGAAGTGAGCGTGATCCCGGGACCATCCGCTGTTACAGCGGCTTTGAGCATTTCGGGCCTTGATACAAGATATTTCCACTTTGAAGGCTTCCTGCCTTCGGAGGGTTCAAAGAGGCGAGAGCGATTGAAGGCTCTGACACTGATAGGGGAGACAATCGTTCTTTACGAGGCTCCGCACCGCTTAAAGAAGCTCCTCGATGAACTTGTTGAAACCGGATTTGGCGGTAGAAAGATCGCTCTGTGCCGCGAACTTACCAAGAAATATGAGGAAGTCCTCCGCATGACCGTGTCTGAGGCAGTCGCTTATTATGGCTCTAACGAGCCCCGCGGCGAATTCTGCATCTGCATAGAGCCCCTTGAACAGAAGGCAATGGTGGCAGCCGGCGACGGCACGGCTCTTATTGCTCTGCTGAAGGAGAAGGGCATGTCTTCAAAGGACATCGCCGCCGTAGTGTCTGAATTTACAGGCATGAACAAGAAGGAAGCCTATAAGATCGCAAGCGAACTCTGATCTTTAAACGGCGGTATTATCAGAGAACGATGCCCGGGCGCATAAGATGCCCGGTTTCAGCTTTATGAACGGATAAAGTCCCTGCGCCTTGAAAACATCGGGATAAATAACTATAATCTTTTAATTACGCGCAGACTAATAATATATACGCGCGAGGAGGAACATCATGGCAGAAAAGAAGACATTCTACATCACGACACCGATCTACTATCCGTCGGGCAATCCGCATATCGGACATTGCTATTCGACTCTCGCATGCGATGCTATCGCGAGAATGAAGCGAATGCAGGGCTATGATGTAATGTTCTCCACAGGTACAGACGAGCACGGCCAGAAGATCGAGAAGAAGGCACAGGAGATGGGTGTTACACCTAAGGCCTATGTTGACGATATCGTCGCAAACTTCAAGAAGCTCTGGGCAACACTCGGCATTAAGTACGACAGATTCGTCAGAACTACTGACGATTACCATATCAAGACCGTTCAGAACATGTTCGAGAAGCTCTACAATGATGGCTACATCTATAAGAGCGAGTACAAGGGCAAGTACTGTACACCTTGTGAATCTTTCTGGACAGAGAGCCAGCTCGTTGACGGCAAGTGCCCTGACTGCGGCAGAGAAGTTACAGAAGCTTCAGAAGAGGCTTATTTCTTCAAGCTCTCAGAGTTTGCTCCCAAGCTTGAGGCGCTGCTTCTTGATCCTGAGAAGAATTTCCTTGAGCCTAAGTCCAGAGTTAATGAGATGATCAACAACTTCATCAAGCCGGGTCTTCAGGACCTCTGTGTATCCAGAACAAGCGTTAAGTGGGGCATCCCGGTAACGATTGACGAAGGTCACTACATCTATGTTTGGATGGACGCTCTTACGAACTATATCTCCTTGCTCGGCTTCATGAACGATACTTACAATGACTATGAGAAGTACTGGCCTGCTGATATGCACGTAATGGCAAAGGAAATCGTAAGATTCCACTCGCTCATCTGGCCTGCATTCCTCATGGCATTGGGCGAGCCCCTTCCTAAGAAGGTTTACGGCCACGGCTGGATCACATTTGACGGCGGCAAGATGAGTAAGTCCAAGGGCAACGTCATCGATCCTTTCGTACTCTGCGAGAGATACGGCGTTGACGCTTTGAGATATCACCTCTTAAGAGAGATGGTATTCGGTTCTGACTGTCCTTATTCCAATGAGCAGATGTTCGCAAGGATCAACTCTGACCTCGCAAACGACCTGGGCAACCTTGTTTCGAGAACGGTTGCAATGGCCATCAAGTATTTTGACGGCACGCTTCCTGTTGACAAGGAATTCACGGACGCAGACAACGATCTGCTCGAGCAGTTAGATGCACTCCCGGATTTTGTATCCGATACATTTGAGACAATGCGCTTCTCTGAAGGCCTTGCAAAGATCTTCAGTGTCATTGCAAGAGCTAACAAGTATATCGACGAGAACGAGCCCTGGAAGCTCGCAAAGGATGAGACGGCTAAGCCCAGACTTGCGGCAGTTCTTTATAACCTGCTCGATGCGATAAGACGTGTTGCTATCCTCTTAGAGCCCGTAATGCCTCATACATCACCTAAGATCTTTGAGCAGATCGGTGCTGACGAATCCAACACCACATGGGATTCCACAAAGGTAAGACATGCTCTTGCTGCTGACGTTACAGTTAAGAAGGGCGACGTTCTCTTCCCGAGAATCGATATCGACAAGGAGATCGACGAGCTCAATAAGCTTTTCCCTGCTGAGGAAGAGAAGGGCAAGGATTTGGAGCCCTTAAAGCCACTTACAAAGTTTGACAACTTCGCTGCTCTTGATTTAAGAGCTGTTAAGGTCCTTTCCTGCGAGAAGGTCGAGAAGTCCGACAAGCTCTTAAAGTTTAAGGTCGACGACGGATTCGGCGAGAGACAGGTCCTCTCCGGCATCGCCAAGTACTATAAGCCCGAAGATCTTATCGGCAAGACTCTTGCTATGATCGTTAACTTGGAGCCCAGAAAGATGATGGGTCTTGAGAGCAACGGCATGATCTTGTCCGTTAAGTACGGAGACGGCTACCGTGTTGTCGAGTTCGACGACTCAGTACTGCCGGGTTCTGATATCTCGTAACAAAACCGTGAGAGATCCCGTTTACTACAGCGGCAGCGCCAAGTTCTTTGATACTCACGCGCATATCTACGACAGAAAATTTGACGCAAATAACGTGACAACGGAAGACGTCCTGCAAAGGTGCAGGGCTTCCGGCGTTACGAGCGTGCTTATTCCCGCTGACAGTGAAGAGACGAGCCGTATCGCAGTAGATATGGCAAATAAGTACGACGGCTTTGCTGACGTTGCTCTGTATGCCTCTGTAGGCGTTCATCCGCATGAAGCAAAAACGTATACCAAAGATACCGAAGAGTACTTAAGAAACGCTCTGGAGAGCCGCAGGACGCAAAAGATAATGGCGTTAGGCGAGATCGGACTCGACTATTACTATGATCTGTCCGAGAGATCTGTTCAGAGAGAAGTATTCGAAAAGCAGCTGGAACTCGCATATGAGTACGATATTCCGATAATCCTTCACGAGAGGGATGCGACAGGTGACTGCCTGGACATCCTGAGACGCTTTTATAAAGAGGGGAGGCTCAGGAGCCTTCCCGGTGTGTGCCATTGCTGTTCGTGCTCGTTAGAGGCCTCACAGGAACTCGTAAAGATGGGCTTCTACATCGGCTTTGACGGCCCGGTTACTTTCAAGAACAACAAGAAGACGCCTGAAGTGGCTCTTAATACGCCCTGGGACAGGATCGTTATAGAGACTGACAGTCCTTATCTGACGCCTGAGCCTAACAGGGGGCTTATAAACGAGCCTTGCCACGTGGCCTTCGTATGCGCGAGGATAGCAGAGATCAAGGGCGTTACTATTGATGAAGCGGCGCAAATAACCTATGATAACGGCAAGAAGCTATATGGAGTTGATTGATTATGAAGAGTAAGAAAGACATTATCCTGGTAGTAGTTACGGTGATCCTTGTAATCGTTCTGATCGTAGGATTTGTTTATGACAGGAACAGTGCTTTGCTCCAAAGGACCAATCTTTACGATGTCAGCTCGGATAATAACCTGGAAATCGTTAAGATGGAAAAGGTAGGATTCCTATATGCGCGCGCGGCTTATGAGGCAAAACTCAAGATCAAGGACGGCAATGCGCAAGGTTATATCCTCACACTTGCAAACGTATACGGCGGACTGGGTCAGATGTTCGATTACGACCAGTATAAGCAGTACGAGGCTGATGTTCTTACCAATGTCACCATAAAGCCGAACCCCATGAAGGATTCGTTCATCTGGGTGCTCGGTGCTCCGCTTAAGGAAAATACCAAAGAGAATATCGTATATATAATTTCTATCGAGAGCGAGACAGATGCCTATATCTATCTCTATTATTCTCGAAAATAATAATGGGACAAATGATGTCTCATTAGCCTGAACAGGGCGTTTGCCCGTTTTGTGTCCTGTTTTTCGAGCGCGAAAAACCATAGACTCAGGCCATCACTCAAGGAGGCGTACGGAAATGGACCAGCAGAAGATCGGAGAATTTCTTAAGACACTTCGCAAGGAGAAGAATCTTACCCAGGAAGAACTGGCAGATAAGATGAACGTCTCCAGAAGAACTGTCTCAAGGTGGGAGACGGGAAGCAATCTTCCGGATCTCTCCATTCTCGTCGAGCTTGCAGACCTTTACGACGTCGATCTGAGAGAAATCTTCGATGGCGAAAGGAAAAGCGAGACTATGGACAAGGATCTTAAGGAAACCATGCTCAAGGCAGCAGATTATACTGACGATCACATGAATAAGGTTATGAAAAGGATGCAGATACTCTTCATCTGCGCGACAGTATGCGGCGCGCTTTATATTCTTGGAGTATTCTTCGGACCGGAGACGGAATCACTCCTTTATTCCTTTGCAGAAGGTGTTCTGCTTGGAATAATGTTCGGTGCACTGATCCTCGGAATAATCATTACCGGAAGGAATTTCAAGAAGTTTGCAGAGTGGAAGCATTCCAAACTCGGCAATTCAAACGGCTGACCTCTGATCCCCAAGGAGAAACAACATGATAAACCCTAATGAGATAACCAACAAAAAGTTTGGTGTATTTATGGCGGCCGCATTTTTGGCGGCATACATACCTTTAACGATCGCAGGTCTGGCATATAAGGGCGGAAATACTATCCTTTGCCTTTTGCTCTTCAGATTTATAGCTGTCTTCATCCCCCTGATCGCCGTCCTCATAGCAAGGCTGCCCTTCAAGGCGCTCGGCTGGAAGCCGAAGTTCTCTTTCAAGTACCTTTTAGGCGCTCTGATTGGCCCTCAGATCTTAAGCTGGATCGGAGCAGGGATATTCTTCATTTTCAACAAAGACGCGTTTGGAGTGTCTCTGGACGCTTATCTGGCGATGATGCCCGCGGAGGCTGGATCTGTGTTCGCCGGTGCAGGAGCAGATCCCGTTCCTGTTCTGATAACTGTTATAGTAATGTCTCTGACATCCCTTCCCATATCTCAGATCCTGCCGAGTCTTGGCGAAGAAGCAGGGTGGAGAGGCGTCATGTATCCTTTCCTTAAAGCGAAGCTCGGTCATGTGGCCGGAAAGCTTACCGGAGGCGTTCTCTGGGGCGTATGGCACTGGCCTCTGGTAATACTCGGTAATTATTTCTACGAGGGAGAATACTTTGGAAAGCCCATCCTGGGACCTGTCATGATCTGCATAACGCTTTGTGCATTCGGCATTCTCATTGATCATCTCTATGAGAAGACAGGCTGCATCTGGATTCCTTCGCTTATGCATGCGTCCATGAACGCATCTGCCGTGCCTCTGATGTTCATGTTAAAGAGCGGTAATCAGCATCTGTCGGTATTGGGACCTAACTGCTTCGGACTTCTCGGATGCCTTCCGGTCATAGTTTTGGCAGTAATATTGCCGATCCTTGATGCTAAAAAGCGTGCATGATCAGCCATAAAGGCGTATCTTAAACAGGGATGCGCCTTTTTTATATTCCGCAAATGCCCGATTTATAAGGCTTTGAGCCATTATTTTCAATAGTTTTGATATTTCCTGAAAATAGTTGTTGACATATCTTCGGTATTCGGTTTATAATTCATTCGCGCTTTGAATAAAGGTGTGGCTAACGGAAGCTTAGCTCAGCTGGGAGAGCATCTGCCTTACAAGCAGAGGGTCACAGGTTCGAGCCCTGTAGTTTCCACCAATGGTACGGCGCAGTAGTTCAGCCTGGTTAGAATGCCAGCCTGTCACGCTGGAGGTCGAGGGTTCGAGCCCCTTCTGCGTCGCCATTAACATTAGGCCGAACACTTTATAAGGTGTTCGGCCTAACTCTTGCTCAGATAGCTCAGTCGGTAGAGCAGGGGACTGAAAATCCCCGTGTCGGCAGTTCGATTCTGTCTCTGAGCACCAAGAAGCGTTAGAAGCTCTTTCTTTTGCCGTATATCATTGCAAAAGAAAGAGTTTTTGCTTATAGGGAGATTATTGATGACGATCAGGAAGAGACTGACACCTGCATTATCAACTCTGCTGTTCTTACTTGTATCAGTAGCCTGCCAGGTTGTCGCCATAAAGATATTTCCTCATGTGGTCGGTGCGCCGCTTGTAGAGGACAATGCTTATATCCTTACCAGAATGATGGAAGGATACTTTGTAATCCTTACGGTGATATTTGCAGTCTTCACCAGATTCAAGATCCATTTCGAGTGTTTAAATCCCGGTAAAGAGAGAGTCAAGAAAGACCTTTTGATCAGCGGCATCATAAGCGTAGGTCTCATCATAGGCCTCATCGTCGTGCGCATGGTCCAGAATGTCTTTGTTCCGGGTTATGCGGAGAAGCCCTGGTTCGGACTTTATCTTGGCACATATATGCGCTGGTTCTATCCTGTCAGCGCGGTATTGCAGGAGATCTTCGTTAAGGGTGTCGTCGAGGACAACATCACTGCTTCCTGCAAGAAATACAACAAGCATTTTACGGTCTGGATGACCGCGCTGTTCTTCTTCGTCATCCACATGGGATATGAGCTTCCGATGATGTTCGGCGCTGCGATCCTCTGCGCTCTGACAGGATATCTTTATGAGAAGAACAAGTCCGTCTGGGGAAGCATCCTTATCCATTTCGTAATAGGATTCATACCGAAGATAGTCGGTGTTTCCCGCTGATTCACTATATTTGCATAACAATGTTACAAAGCTTGTAATATAGGGCATATTACAGTTTCTTGACATTACGTTTTCGCGCGCCTGTTATATAAAAGGCTTATGCTATACTCCAAAATAACTAATCAAAAAGAAATGCGTTTTTGCATGTATTTGAGGTATTTATGGAGACTGACAATCTTACTAAATTTCGCAAGATAGTAGCCGGTCTGGAGCCTTCGAAAAGAGAGGCTCTTATGGCCCGTATGAAGGGCATGTCCAAGGAAGAGGCCATGGGTCTTGTTGACCGCATGGTCGAAATATCAGAGCAACGCAAGATCGAGATCACGGCAAGACCCAAGGTGCTGGCAGGAAGCGGAAGAGAAGCTGCTCCCGCTGCAACTGACTTTGTCGTATCAAGACCCCGCACATATAGAGAAGTACCTGACGATTCGACTATCGAGATCGTAAAGAATCCGGGCAGAAGAGTTTCTGTTCCCCATAATTCCAGACCTGACCAGCGCCCCGTTAAGAGAGCTGAGCCTGCTGTGGCAAGATCCGGCAGGGACCAGGTGGCAAGAAGCATGGCTCAAAGAGAGCAGGCCGCAGTCATGGAACAGCAGAGGAAAGCAAGGAACGCCTTCCTTACCAGAAAGATCTTAAGAGTAACGGGCAAGTATCTCGCAAGAGTCATGGGCACGGCAGTTCTCACACTTGTGCTTGTACTTGCAGGCTTTTATACATTCCTCGGCATCATCATGAAGGGACCTTCCCCTCATCTTAGGAACCAGTTCGTTCCTTCGGTAATGGAGTCTTCGGCAGGCGGCGTTCTTGCAAGAATGATCCTTACGGACGAAGAGATCGACGCGATCTTAAACAGCAATAAGACACAGGGCTTTTCTGAGATCACGGATACTACACTCGTTAATGCCATGGCAGCAGAACAGAAAAAGAAGTCTGAAGCTGATGCCGCAGCAGTAAATGATCTTGATCCAGACGGTGACGGCATCGAAGTGCACGATGTATCCGGTCCGATGTATCACGGCAAGATGCTCGTAATCTACGATCCTTCAAGGATCATGGTCGCTACGATCGACAACTATAACCACAACGGCGCAGGCTTGACCCTTAAGCAGCTCATCGATAAGTATGGTGGTGTCGGCGGTATCAACGGCGGACAGTACGAAGACAAGAACGGCATGGGCATAGGCGGCTGGCCTGAAGGCATCGTTATCTCCGAAGGTAAGCTCAGAATGGGCAGTAAGAACGGCACATATGAAGTATACGGTCTTACGAACGAGAATGTCCTTGTAGTAGGCAGAATGACAGCCCAGAAGGCTCTCGATATCGGTGTAAGAGATGCAGTCTCATTTGGTCCCGCACTTATCGTAAACGGCGTAGCTGCCAAGTACAGCGGAGCTGGCGGCGGACTTAACCCGAGAACTGCGATCGGCCAGAGAGAAGACGGTGCAATCCTGCTCCTCGTTATCGAAGGAAGAAAGACATCCTCAATGGGCGCTACGATGGCAGATCTCATTAAGGTCATGCAGGAATACGGCGCAGTCAATGCAGCTAACCTTGACGGCGGAATGTCCTCTGCAATGTGGCTTTACGAAGAGGAACTCGTATCAAGCTCTTCGATCAGAGTATCACGCCAGATGCCTACTGCATTCATTATCCTGCCCCAGAAGGGCAGTGAGGGCGCAGCTAAGCCTGCGGAGGGTTAAATGAAGTCCTCAGCAAATAAACAGGAAAACAACGGCACGAATGAAAACGGGAAGAGCAAGAAGCTTAACTACTTTCTCATTTTTCTTGTCTGCTGGCTCGTTCTGGTAACAGGCTTCATCGCCTGGTTCCTCTTAAGATTCAACGATTTTGCCGCCAAGTACGAAGAGCAGTATCAGGCGTCCCTGCCTTACCATACTGCAGAGGCGGTCACCGCGCATTTCAATGCACACGATGTTGAATATATCTGGGAGAATATGGCTCAAAAGCCTGAGGTGACTGTTTTCGAGAACGAGGAGACGGTAAAGGCTTATGTAACTTCGCTCATATCGGACAAGACATTCGTATGTGCTGAGGCAGATACTTCTACCGACAGCGATCCCGAATTCTACGTAAAGACATCCGACGGCCTTGTCGTCGCTAAGATAATCCTTGCAGAGGATAAGAACAAAGAGCTTCCTTACGGCTTTAAGGCATGGAAGGAAGGCCAGCTCGAGTTCTATACGGCAGCCAATGAAGTCGCCGATATTTCCGCACCTTCAACATACAAGATCTTCGTAAACGGCAAGGAACTCAATGATTCCAATCTCGCAGGCGAGGTCGAGGAATCTGAGCTCAACCAGTACGTTAAGCCTTATGCCGAGATCCCGGGCACAGCACATTACCAGATCACCGGATTATATGCCAAGCCCGTCGTAACCGCGAAGGATTATACAGGTCATGAGTGCGAGTGCGTTTACGATGAGAATACAGATACTTACAGCGTCGGATTCATAAAGGATTTCGAAGGCAAGGATGAGCTCTCGGAATTCGCGATCAAGTTCGCTTCGACCTTTGCTAATTACATCTCACAGGACGCCGGAGCATATGCTCTTGATAAGTATTTCCCGAGCGGAAGCCAGCAGCTCAGCTACATCAAGAGGAATTCTTCAAGACAGCTCTATACCAAGCACGGCAAAGTCGAGATCAAGAACGGCGAGATCAAGGATATCACGGTATTCTCCGACGACGTTGTCTATATGGAAGTCTATGTCGAGCAGCATATGCAGATGTATTTCGGATCTAAAGAACCTGAGGTCATCAAGACTGATGCCCGCGTATACTTCGTCAAGATAAAGGGCAAGTGGTACGTAGGCGGGATCCAGTACTGATAAGGATTTGGTGATCCGGAGTCAGGCTGTGCGTCTCATCCTCAGTTAAGGATTTGTTGCCTTCTAAGCGGACAAAAAGAGCAACATAGAGAGCAACAATGCCAATGTTGCCTTATTTGTTGCCTTCTAGACGGACACAAAGAGCAACATTTGAAGCAACAATTCTTAACAGGCTGAACCGGCGGGCACTAACAGGCCAAGGCCTCAAAAATCTGACTGCTTAAAACTCTAAACCGGGCGCAGCCGTTAAAGCGGCAGCGCCTTTTTGATTGCCGTAGTTTTACCACAGAATTACTTCGTTTTTGTAACGCTCCTGAAACTTTGTCTTTTATTTTAAATGATACAATCACAGTAGGCTATTATCGGACAATTATCGAAGGGGGTACTTTGTCTTGGAATTCACATATTCGAATGACGGCTTTTTGCCTTATTCATCTTTTGACTATATCTTTGGCGAGCGCGAAATGCCGGAGTTCGGCAAAGTAGCATCTCCTTATATGAAGCCTCTTAAGACTTGGAAATTCTATCTTGCGAACGGCCAGTCTGAGGTTCCTTTCGGTGTTGAGAACACGTCTTTTGACGATTCCGACTGGGCTCTGGTCAACTGCCCGTCAACATGGCAGACAGAAGGCTTTGGCCTTCCTCAGAATCTCATCTATGACTATCCTGAGAGAGTCGCACAGGATGTTGCCAGGAAAGAAGAGTCGATAAGCGATAAGTATGTCCTCAAGTCAGTGGGCTACGACGATGACGAAGTCGGCATCTACAGGACTACGGTCGTATTTACTCCAGAAGATATCGACAGGGCTCTTTACCTTGAGACGTCAGGCATCTGCGGAAGCTTCAAGGTGTTTGTCAACGACAAACTCCTTTGTACTTCACACGCGGTCTTCACAAGAAAGAGACTTCTTATCTCAGGCCTTGTAAGGGCAGGCGTTAACCAGATCACGATCATCGTTAACCGTTATGACAGGGATGACGACGGACATATCATCCTTGACATGATGAACTTCGGATTCTCCGGTCTCTTCAGACCGATAATGATCGTTGAGGATTCTCTGCTCGAATTATCTAACCTTCATATCCAGCTCGAATATGTTCCTTCGGCTTATATTTCCGAGGTCGCGAAAATGGATGCCCTTGCTACGCGTTCATCCGTATCACGTGTTCCGCACGGCGACTTCATGATCAAGGTCGATTTCGGAATGAGGAACCACACGAATTACATGATCCCTTATTCCGTCCGTATCTCGCTTCTTGAGGCGAGAGCCGAGTACGATCCCTATAAACTCCCGTTCGTCAACATCAAGGGCCAGAGCGAGCCTGTAGTAGGCGTTGTCGATGCGCTGAAGGAGACAAGGGCAAGCACTGATTTCGTAGCGCTTGACGTTGCACAGTGGTCAGATTGTACGCCTGTGCAGTACGACATCGTTTTCGAGGTCATGGATTCTGAAGGAAAGGTCATCTGCGCCAAGAAGAAGAGATTCGGCTTCAGGACCACTGAGATCGTTCAGGATAAGCTCAATATCAACGACAGAAGAGTTAACTTAAATCTCGTTAAGTACTATGAATTCGATCCGCAGAACGGTATTGCCGTATCGCTCGACCGCATGCGTCAGGATATCATCCTGATGAAGCGTGCCGGCATTAACGGCGTTATCGCTGACGGTATGCCTTTGTCAGACGATTTTTTGAATCTCTGCGACCAGTACGGTATGTATGTCATCGCGACATCTTCTGTACTTTACATGAGGGATTATGTCGAATCTGCGATGAATCACCCGTCTGTCGTTATGTGGGGCTTCCAGAAGTACAACTTCAACTATGAACTCGCACACAGGATCAAGCGCGAGTGCAACATGATCGACGATACCAGAAGATGGTACTGCGAAGCACAGATCGCATCTGCGGCAAACAAGAAGGCTAAGCCTCTTGACAGGATATCCGACATGAAGCCTCTTCCGAGCGAAGCAGGCGCCGTATTCGGACCCTGGGAAGACCTGTGCCTCGACAGAAAGAAGATCTTCGGTCTTAACAGGACCGGAAGAAATCTCTTCGAGTCGATCCCCGGAAGAACCAGATTTACTGACGATGAGACACCTTATAAGTGGATCCATCACGCTGACCTTGTCGGCGGCAAGCAGAAAGAGAATTCCTGCATCGGTCAGGGCATCGTTGATGCCGAACGTAACCCGCACCCGATCTATCTTGATATCAAGAAGCAGTGCCAGTCGGTTGTCATCTTCGCTGCAGCAGGCGATCCGGCTACGCTTACGATGCGCAATTCCAACCAGTTCGGTTATACGCCCGAGCTCGATCTCGAGTGGAAGATCCTGCTTGGCGGAAGAGCGATAATGTCCGGCAGAGGCGTCATTCCCGAGATCGAACCCTTCGGCTCAAGAACTCTGAAGTTCCCGTTTGCGACGGATGTCTTTACGACACCCGGCTGGGCACAGGGCAAGGCCGAATTCATCGAGATGTATATGAATGCTCTTTCGAAGGAGCTTGTTTTCGATATCACGTTAAAGCTTCACAAGGATACCTACTATGCGAAGGCAGGCTATGAGGTTGCCTTCTATCAGGACGTTCTCTCTGATAACATCGCAAGCCCTATAGGTGACGAGCCTTCTGATTCTATGGGGCTTGGAAGCGGCGAAAAGCCTGCGGCTGAAGCGCCCATGCAGCTCGGCTCAGGTGTTAAGGATCCCGAGAATGCACTCATGGATACCGGCGTTGACAGCGACCAGGCGCTCCTGACTGAAGATGACAACGGCAGGGTAGAGCGTATGAGCGAGAGCAGCGGGCTTGCAGGCTATGATGTAAGCTATGAAGGTTCAGCTCCTCTTGATGAGAAGATCACGGACGTTATTACGCATAATGCAGTTTATACGGTTCCTCACGGACTTTATGTAGGCAAGGGAGATCTTAAGATCGGCTTTGGCAGGAATCCCGGAAGCCTTGAGAGCCTTGAGATCGCAGGCTATAACTTCCTTAAGGGACCTCTTGTTCCGAGCTTTTACCGCTGTCCTTCAAACATCGACAGGACTGACAGGAGCTTTATCCTTGCAAGGACTGTTTTCTCAAAGGAAAGCGACTATGAGCATATCCAGGAATCCATAAAGTATATCGGTTCCGAATACGGCAGCAGGGACGGCGAATTCACTATGATCTCAAGATATAAGTCCTTTGCAATGCATGGCGAGGTCATCCTGTTCTACGAAGTCCCGAGAGCCGATACCGTAAGGGTAACACTCGAGTTCAAGCCTAAGTATGACATGGTCAGATACGGCATAAGGTTCCCGATAGTCAGGGACGACTGCGTATGTTCCTGGTACGGAAGAGGCCCCGGCGAATCTTATGTAGACCGTAAGAATGCAGCAAGGCTCGGTGTCTATTCTGCAGGAGCGGGAAAGATCTACCACCCTTACGCAAGGCCTGCCGAGAACTCATCCCACACCGACACACAGGTCGTTAAGCTTACGAACGGTGACGGCGATTCGATCGAGATCAGAAGGATAGGCTACAACCCGAAGTTCGATTTCACGGTACTGCCTTATACGCCTGAGCAGATGAACGAGTTCCTGCACGAAGAGCAGCTCATGAACAACGATTTCTGCGAATTCTTCTGTGACTTCGCATCCAAGGAGATCGAACGTACAAGAGACAACATAACATCACAGCCCGTCAAGAAGGATGTTAAGTACAAGGAGACATTTGAGATCCGCCTTGTACCCGGGCAAAATTACGTAGGAGAAGCATGATATGGATAATAAAGAAAGAATGATCGCGAACCTCCCATATAAGTCATGGATGGACGGCTTAAATGAGGAGCGCATGGAATGCAAGAAGAAGCTTTACAGATATAACAACATGGATCCTGAGCTGCAGGCTGAAAGAGAAAAGCTCCTTCGTGAGATACTGGGAAAGACAAAGGAAGGCTATCTTTGTATCGAGTCTCCTTTCCACTGTGACTACGGTTATAACATCGAAGTCGGAACGGACTTTTTCGCAAACTACAACTTCATAGTCCTTGATGTTGGCAAAGTTAAGATCGGCGACCACTTCATGTGCGGCCCCAATGTCCAGATCTGTACGGCAGGACATCCGATCCATCCTGAGTCCAGGAATTCAGGCTACGAATACGGAATTGACATAACGATCGGCGAGAACGTCTGGATCGGCGGCAACGTTCTTGTATGCCCGGGAGTTACGATCGGTAATAACGTTGTAATAGGCGGCGGCAGCGTCGTAACAAAGGATATTCCCGACAACGTGGTTGCAGTAGGCAATCCCTGCCGCGTGTTAAGAGAGATTACTGAAGAAGACAGACATTATTATTTCCGCGACAGGAAATTCGATGTCGACGACTATATGTAACAGCTATTGATTTTTGATCTTAGTTAATGCCCGGTTGAAAAGCCGGGCATTTTAATGAGTGCATGCTAAAACTCCAGGCAAAATACACGGCGCCGCCGTTCATTCTGCCGTTCAAAATACCGTTTTTAGCCCAAATGAACGGCAAAACCAGCGGCACTGCCGTTCATTCTGCCGTTCAAAATACCGTTTTAGGGCCAAATGAACGGCAAAACCAGCGGCAACGCCGTTCACTATGCCTGGAAAAACAACTCGGATTATAGTTCAGAACCGCGAAAATCACGGCTACATGTACGGCTACAGCCTTGAAAACAGCCGCGCGTTGGACTTCGCAAAAACTATAAAAATCCATTATTGCTTTAGTCAATTAAATGGTACACTTAATTCATAACGCCTAGGGAGGGAAGATCTATGAATAAATGGACCAGAGCGGCCATACCGGCTTTGTTGATTCACTGTTCTATCGGTACGGTCTATTGTTGGAGTACTTTCAAGCAATCTATCGCTGAAGCCATAGGCATGAGTCCTTTTGCAGTAGGCTGGGCATTCAGCTTGGCGATCTTCTTCCTCGGCATGTCAGCTGCTTTTGCAGGCAAGATAGTTGAACAGAACATCCACAGGTCTTCACTTATATCCGCCATCTGTTTTACGGCAGGTATGCTGGGAACAGGCGCCACGATCAAGTTCTTCCAGGGACCTCTGGCCTTGATCCTTATTTATATCTTCTACGGATGCATAATGGGTATCGGCCTTGGCATTGGTTACTTAACACCCGTTAAGACACTGATGCTCTGGTTTAAGGACAATAAGGGTCTTGCGACGGGCATCTCCATCATGGGCTTCGGACTTGCAAAGGCTATCGCTACGCCGATCATGGAGTTCCTCCAGAATAAGTTCGGTATAGCCCCGATGTTCTTTATCCTGGGCTGCGTTTATTTCGTAATGATGTTTGCAGGACACATCCTTCTTAAGAAGCCTGAGGGCTGGGTCGAAGACAAGGCAGTCAATAACAGCTTCAAGGCAACGTCGATGTTTAAGGACAAGACCTTTATCGGCATATGGCTCATCTTCTATATCAATATCCACTGCGGTCTCATGCTCATCACATATGAGAAGCAGCTGCTCAATGAGAAGTTCGCGGGACTTGCGATCCTTGCGACTATTGTTGCGGTAGTTCCTTCGGTCACGGCAGTTTGCAATGCTCTGGGACGTATCGGGTATTCGACTGTCTCAGATAAGATGAAGGACAGGGCTACGGTCTATGGAATAATATTCCTGTCTTGCGTACTGCTCTGCGGCCTTTCCGCTGTTATCGGCAACGGCTGGGTCATCGTGATCCTCCTTATGGTGATCAACTTAGGCTACGGCGGCGGTTTCTCGACATTGCCGGCGCTCCTCGAATCCAGATTCGGAATGAAGAACATCTCAAAGATCCACGGCCTGTCTCTGTCAGCGTGGGCTGTTGCAGGGATCACGGGAAATAACCTTTCCGAGATCATCCTCTCCAATACGAATAACAACTATACGGTCATTATCGTTACCGCTATGATCCTCTTTGCCGTTGCAGGCGTTATCTATTTCACGATGGTAAAGGCGAAGAAGGCCTGATATGCCTATATGCGTTTCTACAGAGGTAATGAGGGCGAGCGATAAGTGGACCATTGAGAACCTTGTCCCGTCAAAAGAGTTGATGGCAAGAGCCGGGAAGGCTATTTTCGAGCACGTCGAATGGAAGGCGCCGGTCGGAATTATTTGCGGTAAAGGCAACAATGCCGGTGACGGATTTGTAGTGGCATCGCTGCTTAAGGATCACGGGATCGATTGTGAGATCGTCCTGCTCTACGAGGATGCCTTCTCTGAGGACGGCAGGTTTTTCTATGACATATGTCTCGAAAAAGGTATCCGGACCGTATCCGGAGGCAATTACGGCGGTTATAAGACCATTCTCGACTGTATCTTCGGCACCGGGTTCAAGGGTGAAGTCAAAGAGCCGGCAAAAACAGCCATTGAGAACATCAATTCGTCGGGTGCCTACGTCGTGTCAGCCGACATAAACAGCGGCCTTAACGGAGACACGGGACTTGGCGGTCTTTATGTGAAGTCAGATCTTACGGTATCGATAGGAACCTTTAAATACGGGCATTTTCTGGGGCATGCCAAGGAAGCCATGAAGGATAAGGTCAACTGCGATATCGGGATAAGGATCATTGGGGAGACAAGGGAACTGTCTTAAGATATCCTATTGCCGTGTAATGGTATAATCTTGTCAGTAAATCTTAAGTGGTGTCAATAAGATGAGTAAGCCTGATGCAATCAAGACAAGTAAGAATAAGTATCTGCCAATACTTATCATTAATGCTGTCCTGGTTTTGGCTGTCATCTTCAGAGCGTTCTTATGCATCAGCGTCATGGACGAGGTATTTAATATCGGTCAGGCGCTAAGGTCACTTCAGGGAAATACGTTCCTTGTTGAGAACTGGGATTATTTCCAGACAGGTGATTCTTTTCTAATTCCATTTATCTTTGTCTTTACCAGGATAACGGGTTCGACTGAAGGCATCGTCCTGTTCTCTAGGATCGTATTTATCGTGCTGCAGCTGCTCATGGGTATTTTCCTTTATAAGATACTCTCGCGCTTTTTCGACCGCATGAGTTCTTTATTTGCTGTGGTCATCTATTCGACGGCAGTCTCATTCCTTTTGTTCTATATGTGGTACGACAACTGGGAGTTGTTCTTCAGGCTCATAGGATTGTTTCTGGTCTTTGGTGCGGTAACTTCTATTGAGCAGAAAACCGCCGGGAAGGCTTATATTATGGTCTTTATTGCAGGTATCGCACATGCGTGCATGGTATTTGCTTATCCGACAATGATAGTGCTTTATGTGTATGTTCTGGCATTGATCTTCTTTTACAGGAGAAAGCAGTCGGCAAAAGCACATAATCTTATGGCGTTGTTCTATATTCTGGGCTCGGCTCTGGTCTTTGCAGTTTTCATGTTGTATGTGCTTAAGATCGGTGTGCGCAATCTCTTTATCTTTAACAGCACCATGGCAGAAGCGGGTCTGTCGTCAACGGGCAGGGAGGGGTTCTTCTCGCTCTCGAGTATGGTTGAGAAGACAAAAGCACTCATTGTGGAAAATATCGTTTTCTACATGTTCTCACTGGTCTTCTTTGCCGTCAGCATCCTTATCCTTTATGTTTTCCGCAAGAACAAGCATAAGATCCTGATGTTCTGCTCTGTAATGCTCCTGGGATGCATCGTTCTTCTTCTGATGACGGTTTTCCGTGTGGACAGCCTTAATACTCTGATGACTTATCTTTCGCTTTATACGATTCCTTTGTATTTCTTAGTCAGGAAGGAATCCGATAGGAGAAGACATTTTAAGGATCTCATTGTGTTCTTATGGATATCGTCCTTTATTGCCGGTGTTGTTTATTCAATGACCGCACTGGACGGTGCGATCAAGTTCTCCGCAGGTACCAGGACCGGCGCCATCGTTACTGTCCTTTTGCTGTTTGAAGCAATCAGGATGAGTGAGATGAAGAGCGACCGCAAGACAGTTTTTGGAATTCTGGCATCTGCCATGGTCGTAATGAATGTATTTGCGTTGTATTCATTTTCTTTCGACGGTATAAAGCCTTTGGAATGCACCGCAAGGATCAGGACAGGAATCTATAAGGGGATCATTGATCTTCCTGATAATGCAAAGCGATATGAGACCGTCGAAAAAGATCTCGCTGAAGTAATCAAAGACGGCGATAAGACGATAGCCTGCGGTCCGTTTGCGATGGAGTTCTATCTCATGACGGACCTTAAGCCTGATGCGGCAAATCTCTGGGATCCAAACAACACGGAGCTTGCTTTCCAGTACTATAAAACCTATTACGGAGAGCCTGATATCATCGTTCTGCACGATTCTGCAGGCGATATTACAAGTCCTGAGTTCCTTGAATTTGTGGATGAGAATTACGAGTTTGCCAAATACACGGACGGGTTTATAATCTATCACCATAAATAAACGCTTTTTCGCAGACGGGAAGGCATAAGGGGATCAAATGGAAGAAAAAGTATTATACGTTTCAGATCTTGACGCAACGCTGATGCACAAAGATCTGAAGATATCGGATTTCTCGGTTAAGACTATTAATGAACTGGTCGCAAAGGGTGCAGCCTTTACCTATGCAACGGCAAGGTCTATCTCTAGTGCGGGAACGATCACAAAAGATCTCAATTTAAGGCTTCCTGTGATCACGAGAAATGGCGCAGTTCTCGCAGACAATAATACCGGAAAGATAATCGAGAAGGCATTATTCACGGAAAGCGAAGTTGATCTGCTGAAGGAAATGCTTCCTGAACTGCCAAGAACAGGCTTCGTGTCATGCTATTTCGGTGATGACATGAAGAAGGTCTTTGCAGACACTCTGCATACTCCGGAGCTTCAGGGTTATCTGGATTACTACAAGGATGATCCGTCTGTGGTTTTCTCTTCTGATCTTACAGGAATGTTCAGAGGGGATCCCGGCTATGTGACCATCATTGGAGATAAGAGTGAGACCGAGCCGCTCTATATCCGTGCAAGGGAATATAACGGCTGGGAGTGCCTGTTCCAGAAGGATGTTTACAGGGATGAATACTGGCTTGAGATAGCCCCTCAGAACAGCACAAAAGCAAAATCCATACTCAAACTTAAAGAAGAGTATGGATTTGATAGGCTGGTTGTTTTCGGAGATTCCGTAAATGATATTCCGATGTTTAAGATCGCTGATGAGGCCTATGCGGTAGCTAACGCCGTTGATGAGCTGAAGGCTTTAGCAACAGGCATCATCGGGAGCAATGAGGAGGATGCGGTTGCTGTATATCTGAGCAAGGCAGAACCCGGCAAGCTCTGATAAGAATGGCCGCAAAACGGGGCATTAGTGCATTGTAACAGCGTCTCAACGGCGTATAATCAAATTAATAAAACGTTTGAGTATTTAATCCTTACTGTATATGTAGTCTAACTATTTTATCGGATTAACAGTTCCGATCGTTATTTGTTTCAATGTTGATAATACGTATTATACGTGTTATTATATAATTGCCTGAAGAGGTGTCAGATATGAAAATATCCGAGATGAAGAAATTGCTTAGGAAGAATGGCTGCCATTTTGTCAGGGAACTTACCAACCACGAAGAATGGTATTCGCCAATTACAAAGAGCAGCTTTATCATACCAAGACACAATTCACAGGAGCTGAAGACCGGCTTGGAGAATGCAATCAGAAAGCAGGCGGGAATTGAGAAATATTAATGTTGAGAGGGAAAGATATGAATAAGAAATTATCTCATTCTCCTTTATATGTTTATCCGGCAGTGTTTACACCGGAACCGGAGGGCGGTTATTTTGTTCATTTTCCGGATATTGAGAATTGTTTTACATGTGGTGACACATTGGAAGAGGGAATAATGATGGCAGAGGAAGCACTTGCTCTTATGGTTTATTCTAACTATGAAGAGAAAGGCATTGAAGCTCCAAAGCCAACACCTATTAATGAGATCAAGCTTAAGAAAAAAGAGTTTTCTTCATATGTAGCATGCGATACTACTCAATGCAGACGGAAGTTTGGAACCAGATCAGTAAAGAAAACACTGACAATCCCTGAATGGCTTAATGAGGCAGCCATGGCAGAAAGAATCAACTTCTCCCAGGTCCTGCAGGATGCCTTAAAGGAGAAGTTGAGAGTCAGCTGATATTAATCGTGAAGTTGCAATTTATTTAGCTTCATCCAATACTGTCTGAAGCCTCTTCTGCATTACGGTAATTACGTCTTCCATGGATTTCTGTCCGTTAAAGTATGCGGAAGATTCTTCCATAAGTATGCTCTCAACTGCGCTTCCGGCACTCATTCCGCCATATGAGGAAGATAAGATCTCCTCATACTTATCGATGGCTTCAGGACCGAGTTTTGCTTTCTTGACGGCTATATCGTATTTGCTCTCTTCGTCGATTTCCGCGTTATAGACATCAAGCTTTTTTCCGGCTATATAACGGAGCGCTTCACGGTTGATCGGATTAGATTCCTTGTAGCACTGGATATCGTAAGAGAGCAGGAGCTTTACGAAATCTGCGCAGGCATCGGGGAACTTCGTATCAGCTGAGATGCTTACGAATTCACTTGAAACAGTGAGCGGTCCTCTGCCGTCATAGGAAGGGAGGCCATATACACCGATGCTGCTTCCGAAGAGCTTATATCTGTCTAAATAGTTCTCGAAAGAATAGAAATTGCCGTAAACTGCTCCGATCTTTCCATCGACCTCGGCGGGCTTGCCTGTGATAGCTGTATCTATTTCCGTTACTACTTCGGCAACCGCGCGGTTGTGTTCGGTTATATAACCGAATCCATAATCATCAGATGAAGCTGTAACATCGCTTCCGTATTCGTCAACAAACAGCATCAGATTTCTGAAATCTTCACTTTGGAGATCGACTTTTTCGTCCTTAATGAAATTATCACTCATGTTGAGGAAGAGCTTGGTGAAGTATTCAGGTTTGCTCATTTCAAAGCCCTTGGTCTTGCTTATCGGATCAACACCGTTGCATTTGTCATTTAAGAATTTCTTATATTCGTCGAATGTAAATCCGAGTTTTCCGGAAGGAACATTGGAAGAATCGGTAATGATCCCTGATGCGCTTATGTCCAAAGGCATGCGGTATAAAGAATTGCCTGACATGGACGCTTCCAATGCATTCGAGAAATATTCCTGCTTATATGAAGATTCATTAAAGTTGAAGTAAGGAGCCAGATCCAGATAACGGCTGCTGTCAGAAGGATCCGATACAGGATTATA
>JAEFBA010000036.1 GCA_016292145.1 Saccharofermentans sp. | reverse complement strand
TCTGAGGATTGCGGCCTGTTCTAGCAGCTCTCTCGGATGTCTCGAATGTACCGAAACCAACGAGCTGAACCTTGCCCTTGTTCTGAAGCTCATCAGAAACTACTTCGATGAAAGCCTTAACTGCAGCGTCAGCATCCTTCTTGGAGATGTCAGCCTTAACAGCGATTGCATCAACTAATTCTGTTCTGTTCATTATTAATTCCTCCCTTGGAATATGGGTTAATTACTTTGCCGGAGGGCCTTTCGGCGCCGACAATGTCGATATTATAAAGTTCTTTGACATTAAAAACAAGAGAATTTGAGGCTTTTTGGAAGGATTTTTTCTGAAAAAGCCTTATTTCTAGGGATTTGTAACATTATTACACCCTATTTATAAGGGGTTGACGCCCCTGAAACCCTGTGATAGTATAATGAACAAATGAACATATGAGCAATCGTTCATATGTTGAATGGAAGGAGAGATACAAGATGCCGCACAATCATGAGGAACTCTTAAAGCACGTTTCCGCTGATATGCCTTCTGATGAGCTTTTGCAGGATCTGGGCGACCTTTTCAAGGTTTTCGGTGATACGACAAGGATCAAGATAATGTATGCGCTCTATGAAGATGAGATGTGTGTATGCGCTATCGCAGACCTATTGAAAATGACCCAGTCGGCCATTTCCCACCAGTTGAAGGTCCTGAAGGCGGCAAATCTCGTTGCTTCCAGAAGAGAAGGCAAGACGATCTACTACCGGCTGGCTGACGAACACGTAAAGTCCATTATCGGCCAGGGATATGAGCACATTACTGAGTAATTTAATTAGAAGGAGATATACCTATGAAAAAGACATTTGAGTTGGAAGATCTTGATTGCGCTAACTGCGCCATGAAGATGCAGGAAGCAGTCAAGAAGATCCCGGGTGTTAAGGACTGCGAAGTAAGCTTCATGAAGCAGAAGATGACATTGGAAGCTGATGATGCCGATTTCGACAAGATCGTAAAGCTCGCAGTCAAGGCAATCGCCAAGGTCGAGCCTGACTGCACAGTATTACTTTAATCAATTAAGCCGCAGCCCAAACAGACTGCGGCTTTTTAAGGAGTAACCGTTTATGAAGTACAAACTGACCCGCAAACAGAAGAAAATGCTGAGAAGGATAATAATCGCCTTTGTTTTACTGGTGATCGTTGCCGTTACTTTGCATTTTGTTGAGCTCCCGTGGTGGGCTGAGCTTATTATCTATGCTGTTCCTTATATCATTGCGGGTTACGATGTGCTCAAGACGGCTTTTATCAATCTGATCCACGGCCAGATCTTCGATGAGAAGTTCCTCATGATGGTTGCAACGATCGGTGCTTTCGGTACCGGTGAATATCCTGAAGCTTCTGCGGTAATGCTCTTCTATCAGGTAGGTGAGCTTTTCCAGAGCATAGCTGTAGGAAGATCTCGAAAATCGATCGCCAAGCTTATGGATATCAGGCCGGACAGCGCGACAGTTATACGCGACGGCGAGGAGATAGAAGTATCGCCTGATGAGGTTGAAGTAGGTGAGATAATAATCATCAAACCGGGTGAGAAGATCCCGTTAGACGGTGTCATCATCGAAGGAGAGAGCTCTGTTAACCAGGCAGCTCTTACGGGTGAATCCGCGCCTGTTGATAAGGCATTAAGCGACAATGTCATTTCCGGAACGCTTAATCTTACGGGCGTTATCAAGGTCAGGACCACATCCACGTTCGGCCAGAGCACTGTATCGAAGATCTTAGAACTCGTCGAGAATGCTTCTGATAAGAAAGCTAAAGTCGAGAATTTCATTACCAAGTTTGCAAGATATTACACACCTGTCGTTGTTATCGCAGCGCTTATCCTGGGAATCGTTCCTCCCTTGATCCTCGGGATCGGTGATGGTGAAGTCTGGAAGACGTGGCTTACCAGGGCATGCGTATTCCTCGTAGTATCCTGCCCCTGCGCTCTCGTAGTATCCGTTCCGCTGTCTTTCTTCGGCGGTATCGGTGGTGCTTCGAAGGACGGTATCCTCATAAAAGGTGCCGGATATATGGAAGTATTGTCCAAGATCGATACGGTAGTATTTGATAAGACCGGAACGCTTACCAAGGGCGTGTTTGCGGTAGATGACGTTCATCCGAACCTGATCAGCAAGGCTGAACTTCTGGATATTGCAGCCTGCTGCGAGAGCTTCTCGAGCCATCCTGTGGCACAGTCGATCGTAAGAGCGCACGAGGGCCATATCGACAAGTCCCTGATAGGCGAAGTTACGGAGATAGCCGGAAAAGGCGTAAAGGCAGTTGTGGGAGGCAAGACATACTACTGCGGCAATGGCCAGCTCATGGAAATGTGCGGCGCTGACTGGCACGACTGCCATATGACCGGAACGATCATCCATATTGCAAGGGAAGATGACGGTACATGTGAGTATTTAGGGCATATCGTTATCAACGACCAGATTAAGGAAGATTCGGAAGAGGCGATAAAGAGCCTTAAGAACGTTGGCGTTAAGCGCCTCGTGATGCTTACGGGAGACAAGAAGAGTGTTGCTGAGAATGTTGCAAATAAGCTCGGTCTTACCGGTTTTTTTGCTGAGCTCCTGCCTGCCGATAAAGTATCCAAAGTTGAAGAACTGTTGAAGAACGGCAAAGGCAAGCTGGCGTTTGTCGGTGACGGAATAAACGATGCTCCGGTTCTGATGCGTGCAGACTGCGGAATCGCCATGGGCGCAATGGGTTCAGATGCTGCAATTGAATCGGCTGATGTCGTATTAATGGACGACAAGCCGTCGAAGATCGCAGATGCCATAAAGATCGCGAGAAAGACTATGAGGATCGTCTGGGAGAACATCATTTTCGCGCTCGGCGTAAAGGCTGTAATACTCGTGCTCGGCGCATTAGGTATCGCTAACATGTGGCTCGCTGTATTCGGCGACGTAGGCGTCCTCATCATCGCTATCCTCAACGCCATGAGGTGCATGAGAAAGCTTAACAGGAAATAAATATGTTTTGGGACAAGATATCGCCGTTATATGACCTTTTCGAAAATGTATACAACCGGAAAGTCTATAAAGGCACGGGAATAAAAGTCGCGGATTTCATTGATGGAACGGACAGTGTTCTTGAATGTGCTTGCGGAACAGGCGCGATTACTGTAGAGATCGCGAAAAAGTGCCGGAAAGTATTGGCAACGGACTTTGCCGAAGGAATGATAAAGCGCGCTTCCAGAAAGTGCAGGAAATACAGTAATGTAATTATCCGCAAGGAAGACATAACCAATATCAAATGCGCTGATGAGAGCTTCGATAAGGTCGTCGCAGGCAATGTCATACACCTTCTGCCTGAACCCGCAAAGGCCATGAAAGAGCTCGGGAGAGTTGTAAAGCCGGGCGGAAAGATAATCATTCCGACATATATAAACATGTCTAAAAGTTCATCGGGATTTGCTGTTAAATTCATTGAGAAGCTTGGCGCTGAATTTAAGAGACAGTTTGATATCGATTCGTATAGAAGATTCTTCGAAGATATGGGTTACAATGATGTAGAATACTTCGTTGTCGAAGGCGGGATGCCATGTGCTGTTGCCGTCATGACAAAGAAGTGAATCATTGAACCGGAGACATGCTGATTAGTGGATTTTGATCCTAAGACAAACCGATATCCGTATCCTTTAGAGACGGACCGCCATTACCTTGAGATCCATAAGGACAGAGGGTATGTCTTTGATGCGGATTATCCTTATATCGACAAATCATCTTGGTTTAAGTTCAAGCAGAACATGACACGCGTCTTTCTTAATGTGATCGTATTCCCTGTGGCAACGGTCCGTCTTGGACTCAAGATCGAAGGAAGGGAAAACCTCAAAAAACATAAGGACGTTCTTGACGGCGGCGTAGTCTCCGTCTGCAATCACGTGCACATGTGGGATTACATAGGCGTCATGAAGGGAATACGCCCCAGAAGGTCCGGCCTTTTGGCATGGGCGCCGAATATCAATGGTGAGAACGGAACTTTGATCCGCCTGGTCGGCGGCATTCCGATCCCTGAGAAGACTGTGGCAGGGCAGAAGGCTTTCCTTAAGGCCGTAAGCGGACTTCTTAAAGACCACGGCTGGCTTCATATATATGCTGAAGGAAGCATGTGGGAATACTATAGGCCCATAAGGCCTTTCAAGCGCGGAGCTTCGCTCATTGCGGTGAGCAACGATAAGCCGATTCTTCCATTAGGTTATTCATACCGTGAACCCGGGTGGATAAGAAAGCATATTTTCAAGCAGATAGCGTGCTTTACGCTGCATATCGGAGAGCCGATATTCCCGGATAAGTCATTGAGCCCCAAAGAACGCGAGAAAGACCTTACGATACGTGCGAACAAAGCTGTCTGCGCGCTCGTGGGGATCGATCCTGATAAGAACATTTACGAACCTGAATTCAACGACTCGAAGCGTATCGATTACTATACGGACAAATACGGTGTCGGATATAAGGGTTCGTGGTAAGGAAAACTAATGAAATACAGCGTTACACGTATAAAAGGCGGAACTGATAACTGCTATTTAGTGTCTGACGGAAAGAACGCTGTTCTTTTCGATACGGCGAGCTCTGAAAATCTTCAGCAGGTAGAAGATGAGTGCAGCAAATACGATATGAAGCTTATCGTCTTATCGCACCCTCATTTCGATCACGCTGAGAATGCTGATGCATTGTCAAAGAAGTTCAATGTCCCGGTGGCTTATAACGAGAAAGATGACGGCATCTTCGACGACTATGATTCGCAGTCTCTGCATTCATACGGATTAGTGGGTTTTGTGGTGCTTAAGGCGTCTCTCAAAGTCTTAAGCCGGACGAAGGTGAGAAGGCCTGAGAACCGCTTCTTTGTTAAGGAAGGCGATACGCTTGCCGAATACGGTTTTCCTGACATTAAGGTTGTTGAGCTTCCCGGCCATTCGATGGGTTCCATCGGCCTTCTCGTAGCTGATGAAGCTCTTCTCGTTGGCGATGCTCTCGATAACTGGATTAAGCCCGGAATGGGGCATCTTTATACTGATCTTGAAGCGCAGAGAAAAACTGCTGACAAGATCCGTTCATTCGGCAAACGCACTTACTATTTTGGGCACGGCAACCCGGCGGAGAAGTTTTAACCATGTACCTGTACCACTATTACGACAAAAGATCCGGACCATTTAAGAGTCTTACTGCGCTTTCCAAGGATGAAGCTTTATCTGTTCTCGAAAAGATCAAGTCAGACAGACCGGATTCCCTGACTGCTCAAAGAGATGCGGACTATATCTCCAAACGCATGAACTGTGAGAGGATAGTACGCGAAGAAGCAATGAAAAAAGGCATCTTAATGGATATCCCGTCGCCTCATTACATGGTTATTGAACACAGTTCGTGGCTTTCCACTTGGTTCGAGGATCCGGGTGTGATCAGGATACCTGTCGAAGAATTCGATACCCGCAAGTTATCGTTTACTTACGGCGATTCCATGCCGACATTCAGCCCCCGCATAAAGGACGGGAAAGAATACAGGAAAAAGGTCTATACGTATGATGAGATCCTGGACGTAATTGCAAGATACGGACTGCCTCAGGACTGGAACGATGACGGAGCCCACGGCCCTGAAAGGTATATTGAAGTTCAGGTCTGGTGTGACGATCCGGTAAGAAGATATATGTGATGCAACAACGCGTTTCTTGTTTTGGAGAAGTGCCGCAGCCATAATGGAGCTATCAAAACAAACGGAGGCAAAAAATATGGAAACTAAAGATGTTTTGAAGAAGATACGTGAGGAGAATAACCTCACACAGGATCAGTTCGCTGAAAGAGTACTGGTTACAAGACAGGCGGTAAGCCGTTGGGAAACTGGCGAGACACAGCCTAATACGGAGACTCTGAAGATCTTATCAAGAGAGTTCAACGTATCGATCAACACGCTTCTCGGAAGCCCCAGACAGCTTTATTGCCAGTGCTGCGGAATGCCTCTTAACGAAGACATTAACATCAGCAGGGAACCTGACGGTGACTTCAACGAGGATTACTGCAAGTGGTGCTACACTGAGGGCAATTTCGTATATGAGACTAAGGACGATCTTCTTGATTTCCTGATCGATCATATGCCGAATCCCGAGGGCCTCTCTGACAGTGACAGACGCGCCCAGTACGACGGATGGCTCTCAGAACTCAAACACTGGAAGTAATACGGGGCTTAATAGCGGATAGTAAGGCATCTCCTCTTTGATATAATTAGTGAAATCAACAGAGGAGATGCTTTTTTATGCGTGTCGGAATCATCGGTTATGGAAGCATGGGAAAGATGCTTTTGTGGAAGTTCTCGGAAGCGGCAAAGATTGGCAGACAGGACCTTCTGGTATCTAACAGAACGGAAGCAAAATTGGAAGAGGCAAAGGGAATCGCGCAGATAGTAAGCAATAAAGAGCTTGCTTCATCTTCAGATGTCGTATTTATTTGTGTCAGGCCGGTAGACCTTAAGTCTGTTCTAGAAGAGATAAGGGATACCATAAATCCGGATGCTCTGCTCGTATCCCTCAATGGCAGCGTCTCATTCGGGACGATCCGCAAAGTCATTGATGTTAAGACCGCCAAGGTCATTCCGAGCCTCACTGCCGAGATTGGAAGATCACAGACGCTCGTGTGCTTCGATGAGAGAGTCAGCGAAAAGTCAGTGCTAAAGGACCTTTTAAGCTCAATAGGCGACGTTATCGAACTGCCCGAAAATGAGATGGGCATGGGATCTGAACTCGTAAGCTGCATGCCGGGCTTTATCGCTTCGATCTTCGATGTCATATGCAGATCAGCAGAAGGGCATACTTCCATTCCGAAGGAGCAGATCGTAAAGATGGTGCTCTCGACCATGAGTGCCACGGGCGATCTTATGCTTCAGAAGGGAATGTCTTTTGAAGATGTTGTAACAAGAGTCGCTACAAAGGGCGGCATTACTGAAGAAGGCACAAAGGTCGTTTATGAAGGGTTCCCTGAGACGGCGGATCTCCTTTTTGCGAAGACCCTTGAGAAAAGGCGCTTAACGACTGAGATTGCAGAGAAGAGTTTCTGATAGTAAACTTTTTCGAAGGAATCAAAGGGAGGATTTAAATGGCTGTACTTTGCTCAAACTGTTCCGGCAAGCTTGTCTTCAATCCGGCTTATCAGAAGCTGGAATGTTCTGCATGCGGAAGCAGATTTGATCCGGAAGACGTTAAGGACATAAATGCTGATGCCCAATCAAAGTATTACGACACAAGGGTCTATACATGCGCTCATTGCGGAGCGGAGATCATTACGAGTGATACTGAAGTATCGACATTTTGTGTCTATTGCGGCAACCCTGCCATCAATTTCTCCAGGATAAAGAAGGAATACAAGCCTGACGGACTGATCCCTTTCCAGATAACAAAAGAAGAAGCGGCCGCCAAGATCAAAGAGAAGTTCCTCGCCAACCCGTTCATACCTAAAGAAGTCAAGTCCAAGGCTGTTCCGGAGAATATCAGAGGGATATATGTACCGTACTGGATCGTCAATGCGCGCTTTACCGAGGCATCTTATATTCAGGCTGAGGTCAACAACGGCGAGAAGATAGTGACTAAGTATTACCAGAGAGTCGGAACATGCAACTTCCAAAACATTCCGATCGACGGTTCAAATATCCTGCTCGATGAGGTCAGCTCAAGGCTCGAGCCGTTCTATTTCGCGGAAGCCAAAGAGTTTGATGAGGATTATCTTAACGGCTTTTACTCCAACACTTCTGACATGACTTATAAGAATCTTCAGAACGCTGTTGCCGCAAGATGTCATGAACTCTATTCCAAAGAAGCCTGTTCTACTGTCGAGAACGGGAAATCGTTTGTAAATGACGCCGCTTATTGGGCATATATTCAGGACGATCCTCTCTATATGATGATGCCTGTATGGTTTTTCACGTTTATATACAAAAATGAGCCCCACACGATCCTGATCAACGGACAGAGCGGCAAGGTAGTGGGAACTATGCCCTGGTCCAAGAAAAAGATCGGTATGCTCTTTGCTTCTGTGTGCCTGGCAATATTAGCTCTCATGGTCCTGGCAGCCGTCGGAATTGCTTTTGATTTCGGAGGTCTGAAAGATCTCTACAATATCTTTATCGTTGTCGTAGCCCTGATCGCAGCCGGCACTGTCGTGCCCGGTCTTCTGGGACTTCGGAAGATAAGGAATAATATCACCCTCACAAAGGCTGATGCGATCTTTAAGTTCGTAAAGAAAAGGCAGGGATAAGGGTATGGATATGGTAAATATGACAGCAAATGAGACATTTCTAGTGGTCATTATCTCGGCCCTGATCTTTGCATTCGTAAGTATCGGGATATCGTGCTTTGTCACGTATCTTGTCCTCAACAAATACAACAATTTCGGTGATACGTCCTGCAGTCTTTACCAGTATTCGGCACACGGTGTCTCTTATAAGGTCCTGCGCGATAATGTGCTGCTCGAAGAAAAGAATGAGTTCTTCTCTGTCTGGGGAGAAAACCCGTATGCGAATATCGAGAGATCAATACCTGAGCAGCTCTTGAAAAACGCTGAAGATCAGACGGAAACAATCTGATAAAATTCCGGAAAAATGAATCGGGAGATCTGCAAACTGTCCCATTAATCGCTTTGAATTTGCCTCATAAAACCGTAAAATTAGTGCATAAAGGTTTTTGAGGTATAAGCATGATCAGGTTTAAGACATATAGTGCAATAAGGCCGGTCTCGCGCGAAGTAATAGAGGATGCATTCACGGATCTTAACGGCAGGGACGTTATCTTTGTCGCGCCTGAATTTGCAAAGGCCCAGGTCGAGCGTGAGGTCCTTGCATTTAAGGAGGCTCATTCCGGAGGGAATGGCACGATCGATACCGGAGAAGGAATTATCACTCTGTCATCTTCTCTCGTCTCAGGCGATGTTTTAAGCTTCAGGAAGCTCGCAGGCAATATCTTGGACGACCTCGGCACCAATTATGTTGCCGAAGGCGGCGAGATCATGCTCCGCAATGCGATCTACAACATCCTTGCCAATAACAAGTCCAGGCTCAAGGCCTTCGGCACACTGTCTTCCAGAATAGACTATATCAACATGATGATCGCCCTCCTGGGCGACTTCTCACGCTATGGTGTCGGTATTGATGACATCGGTGAAGCTGTCAAAGCAGTGGACAATGCCTCTAATTCAGTGGCATTTGTCAATAAACTCAAGGATCTCCATCTGATAATGGGAGAACTTGAGCAGATGAATGACAGATACGGCTTGAACCTCTTAAGGGAGCCTATTGCGCTTGCATGCGAGAAGCTGTCTTCGGCAGATAAGTACAGACTCTCATCCAGAAGGGCGAGCGGGCTTTCCGCACTCTTGAAGTCCAAGATCGTTTTCATCGGATTTGGCGCTACCCGTATGCTGACGCCCAAAGAGATTAAACTCATCTCGCTTTTATCGGATATGGGCTGTGATATCGAATTCAATGTCATTTCCGGAGACTCAGGTTCTTCGTTCTCTTCAGTCTATAAGGCCGGTGAGGATTTCTCAGGCATGCTTGAAGCATTAGGAGCTTTAGGTTCTGAACTTAAGTTCTCTGACACCGGAGATGTCTTAAGCCTTATAGTTAAGGGCTTTGCGACGGACAAAGCTCCTGACGGACTTACCATGAACGGCGAGGTCAGACTATCAGAGCTATCAGGTATAGATGACAGAGTAGGATACATCTTCAACGAAGTGATAAGCCTTACCAGAGAGCAGGGCTACAGATACAGAGACATCAGGATCGTTTGCTGTAACGAGGATCTGATGAACAGGATGAGGAGCACGGCAGAGCTCTACGGTTTAGACGTCTTTATCGACCGAAAGATCGCTTTGGGCGGTACCGTGGTTCCATACATGATGCAGATCATTTTAGAGCTTCCGAGAGCGGGATATACGCTGGAACTCATCATGAAGGCCATGCGCTCGGGCATGCTGAGGATCCCGCCTTATATCGCTGACGGCTTTGAGAATTACTGTTATGCCAGGAACATTACGGACAGCGTAAGGCTGTTTGATGAGAATGCTTATATAGTTCCTGAAGACGACGGGCACAAGCGGAAGTCCGAATTCTGGATCCTGGAAGGCACCGTTCCGGGAATAAATGAGGGCTTTGTAGACAGCGGAAAGTTCTTCTATGAATATGTTGTCGAAAGGACCCTGATCCCTCTTAAGAAGGCTTGCGAATCCATTTACGGAGAGAAGACTTTGTCCGGCAAGGCAAGGAAGAGCCTGGAATTCTTTAACAGCATGAGAGGCTTTATCGAGCCTTTGCGCGACGAGTTTATCTCCCGTGGCGACGATGCTGCGGCAGTAGCTCTCGTAAGGGGCTATGACGAACTCATAAGCCTTCTTATGTGTTCAACTCACGAGATGAATGACTGCGAGATAAGCCAGAAGGATTTCCTTTCGATGATCAGGACTGACATGAGGAACAGGACAGAAGGCACCATTCCGCTGAAGGTTGACTCGATCGAGATAACTACACCTGAACATGCCTTTGTTACACCCTGCAAGGTCCTCTTTATCGTAGGAGCACAGAAGGATAATTTCCCTTATGTCCGCATGAGGGAAGGGCTTTTGAGCGGCATTGAGCTTAAGCATCTTTCAGCTTCCACTGACAGCATCGAGCTTCCCGACAAGGCGCAGAATAAGATGAGGGAAGAATTTGTCACTTGCTGCCTCCTTTTAGGTTCTGCAACAGACAGGCTCTACATGGTCCATGAATACGGCAAGCCGAAGAGCCGTGTTTTCGAATACCTCGAAAAGTATGCGGATAACTTCCACATCGTAAACACATTCAAGAACCCGATAGCCGGCGAAGCGGTTAAGTTCAGGCACGATGCTGAAACTGCGGGTATCCCCCGCGATGTAATGGACAGGCTTCTTACGGTAAGAAGAGAGGACGGCACCGCCGGCAAGGCCATCTATGCGAGTGTGTCTTCCATTGAGAGCTTCAGGGAATGCGCTTTCCAGTACATGCTTAAGAGCCAGCTTAGGATCAGCCCGAGAGAAGATAATACCAAGATCCAGGCAAATTCCTTCGGAAGCCTTATCCACAGCATGTTTGAACAAGCTTACAGGGTATTAAGAGACGAGAGCGGCAAAGATCCTGAGAAGTTTAAGGATATGGCCAACGGGCTGCTCGAAGATGAAGACAAATACAATAAATTTGCTGATGACTGCTTAAGAAAAGCTGCGTCCGAGAGAGCAGCCTTCGGATCAGTTGATAAGGAAGGCAATCCGACAGACAAGGTCTTCGAGATGGATACATATGCCAAGCTCAGAAGGATGTTTACCAAGATGTTCAGAGGAGTTCTCACGGACTCTGTCGAGACCGGCTTTGTGCCTGAAGGAATAGAGCAGAAGATCGGAAGCAAGGATCTTGTGCTCAATATCCCGTACGAAGGCGTTGATCTTAAGTTCACGGGCTATATCGACAGGTTTGACTTAAGAAGGGACGATGCCGGAAAGATCCACTTAAGGACGATCGATTACAAGAGCTTTGAGAAGGACGTCGATGCCGCATCTCTCATGAACGGCACGCAGATCCAGCTTCCGACGTATTCAGGAGCGATCCTTGATAAGTATTCTGCCGAGGGCGAAGCCGTAATAGACGATTACGGTTATGTTCAGGTCGGACTTAAGGCAAGCGATAAGGGCGAGCCTCTAACATGTGCTCCCAAGCTCTCAGGATACGATGAAGCTGCTATGAATATCGCCATAGATTATTCGAAGCACATCATTAAGGAGAGCGTCGACCAGATAACATCAGGCAAGGCTGATGCAGTGACGGCCGAGCCTAAGCTTAAGCTCTGCAATTACTGCAGTTACAAGGGCTATTGCGGCAACGATCCGGCCGCCCCCAGGTATCGGAAGCAGCCTGACTTAGGAAGTTCCGGCAAATACGGAACGATGGTCACAAACTGTGAGAAGTTTGCAGAACCCACCAAATCAGGCAAAGCCAGGAAGGATCCGGGTTACGACGAAGTCACCAAGAAGATCGGTGCAGATAAGAGCATGAAGAAATCCGACAGGATCGCTATCCTCGGCATGAAGGACATACTCGAAGGCACGGATGAGAAGGGAAAGGAGGAATAAGTTATGAAGTTCTCGGCTGAACAGGAAAAGATAATCAACGCGGAACTCGGTAACAACCTCGTTTCCGCATCTGCAGGATCCGGCAAGACCACGGTCCTTACCGCAAGGATCGGTGACGAAGTAATGAGCGGCAGGCTTTCAGTAGACAACATGCTCGTTGTAACCTTCACAGAAGATGCAGCTGCACATATGGCTGACAAGATCGAAGAGAAGTTAAGGAGCCTTAGGAATGAAGCTGTGCTTAACGGCGATACCGGGATGGCCGCAAGGCTCTCGACACAGATAGATCTTCTGCCTAACGCATATATCCAGACAATGCACGGCTTTTGCTCGCGTGTCATCAAGGAGAAGGGCTACCTTTTGGAAGACGGACCGATGGCTGAGTTTACGGATCCTTCATGCAGGATCTTAAGTGAAAGCGAGCAGGGCGTATTGCTTCAGACCGCTGTAGAATATGCCTTTAAGGGCATGTATGAAGAGTGCATGTCTGAAGAGGATAATTTCATTAAGTTCACAAGAAGATTCGGCGACGGAAGGAGTGACGATTCCTTAGGAGGGATCGTAACAAGCACATACAAGACGCTTCGAAGTCTGCCGGATTATCTCGATGTCTGCGAAGATTTTGTCGCTGACAGGGAAGAACGCGACAGCAAAGATCAGATCATGTATTTCGAAGGGGAGAATGAGATCCCGCGCGTTATTACCGAATATCTTTCCAATGTCAAAGACATGATAGAGGACAGCGGTTTTGATTCCGTTCTTGCAGATCACGAGACATATCAGATCGTTGAAGAATATTCCAACGACGAATTCATAAGCCTGGTCAAGAACAGGATAGATAATGTCATTGAACACTATAAGACTCACAAAGGCGCTGATTTCTTCAGTTCGCTCATTCCTCTCAAGGAATTAGGAGAGCTTAAGTTCAAGTCATTCTTCAGAGGCGCAGATCTTAAGGGAGATGACAGGCCGCTTCTTGCGATCGTTACATTAAGGCATTTCCTGACGCCGGATAAATGGGCTGATTCCAAATACGATAACCCGTATGACCTGCCTGAAGAGTACAGCAGTCTTATCGGCTTTACCGAAGAACAGATTCTCGCTAACCAGAAGGAAGGAACCAAAGCCTGCAGGGCATTTGTCGATCTTCTGAAGAAGACGGATCTTTACTATGCGAAGGTCAAGAACAACATGCACGGCATGGATTATTCAGACCTCGAGCATACTGCATATGAGATCTTAAAGACGGAGGAGGCTTCTTCGTTTTACCGTGAGAAGTTCACCGAGATCTTTGTCGATGAGTATCAGGACAATACAAGGCTCCAGGATAAGATAATCGAGAAGTTCGAGAGACCTGAAGGCAATGTCTTCCGTGTGGGTGATATCAAGCAGAGCATCTATAAATTCCGTTTTGCCGATCCCAAGATCTTCGGCACGAGAATGAAGGAGATCTCATCAGGAGAACAGAAGGGAACTGTTCACTATCTGAGGGAAAACCACAGAAGCACATGTGAAGTTCTCGCATTTGCCAATTATGTATTCGATCAGATAATGAGCGGTGAAGCATCCGAGATCGAATATGACTTAAGCCAGCGCTTAAGCAAAGCGGATGAGACACGTCACGGCGCGGTGCCGAGGATAATCGTTACAGACAGTGCAGTTCCTGAAGAAGATGACGGCGATAAGACCAAGCCTGAGAGAAGGGCTGTCTTTGCTGCTGTCGAGAGCGAGGTAAAAAGATATCTTGAGGAATGCACCAGAGTTGACGGAAGCAAGACCGAGTTCAAGGATATCTGCATACTTACCGCTTCTAATAACCAGGCTGAATCCATAGCGAGGTATCTTAACGGATGCACATTAAAGGACGGAAGAAAGATAGAAGCATCAGGCAGATTTACGACTGATGTTTTCGAGGACCTGGACATACACAGACTCATAAATTTCCTGATCTGCCTGGGCAACGAATACAGGGACGAATACCTTGCGGGAGTAATGCTCTCGAATTATAAGTTCTCGAATTTTACCGTTGCCGAGATCGCTGATATACAGGCTTTTATCCATGAGCTTGACAGCGCTCCGGTCGAGAAGGAGCCTCTGATGTTAAGGCTCAGGATCTTTGCAGAAAAGGACAGCAGCATTCTTGCTTTAAGGGTAAGGAACTTCATCGACGTTTTCGACAGGATAAGGATGAGCGCGATGGTATCTGATATCGATGACATTATCGAACTGATGTACCGTGAGACCGGCATAAAGGCCACTTTGGAGGCAAGGGAAGGCGACAGCAGCAAGTTCGACGTCTTCAAAGACTGGCTGTCAGAGAGCTTCAAATTAAGGGGTTCCGACCTCTCGGGAATAGCAGATGAGCTCGAACAGATGAAGATCCACATTAAGAAGGCGGATATCGAAGTAACTGATGCCAACAAGAATAAGATCACCACAATGACCGTGCATAAGAGCAAGGGCCTGGAATTCCCGTTTGTCATCCTTGTTGCGACAGGCGGTCAGGACGAGAGAAAGGATACGCTGTCGAGCATCATGTTCGACCGTGATGACGGCTTTATCACAGAAGATTTCAACTTCGAAGACATTACGAGATCTCATTCTTTCGAGCAGTATATCTACAAGATGAAGATGAGATTAGAGAGCAATGCCGAGACATGCAGGCTCTTATATGTCGCGCTTACCCGTGCAGAGGAGGATCTGTCGATAATCACGAGCTGCGATATAGATGATAAGTCTAAGACGAGTCCTATGAGAAAGGCTTTCACGCAGGCGATAGAGTATAAGGACAGGCAGTTTGACAAGAGGCACTGGCTCGCAGGAGACATGAAGCTTCCTTATTGCCTTTTCAGTGCCCTTGCCAGAAGTGCCGACGGCGCAAAGTTAAGGGAGATCGCCGAATCAGGAGATCTTAAAGGCAGCAATACGGTTCCGTTCAAAGATCTGGACGGCAATGAGGCACGCGGCTTTGAGGTCAGCGTTATTACTGCAGATAAGACAACAGAGCTTTACAACGCTCAAAAGCTTCAGGCAGGGCAGATCGAAGAGGCTGAGAAAGAAGCAGAAGAGGCTAAGCCTGCACCTGAATTCGATTCCGACGGCAAGCTGATCCTCCCGGAATATAAATATCAGGAGAGTGTCAGTATTCCGTTCAAGGTATCCGTAACCGGAATATCCGGCGACGGGAAGCCTTCTGACACGACGCATGTCGATCTTGAGATCAGGAGCATAGACGATTTCGACAGCGTCAACGTATCCATGCTTACGGGCGCTGCCAAGGGTACGATCCTGCACAGGATAATGAGATTTATCGATCTTGAGGGTATCAGGAACGGAACGGTTCAGTTCGATTCAGAGATCGAATCCCTTATAAGCGAAGGCTATCTTAATATCTGCTCCGCCGATAATGCCAGGGAAGTTGCAAGGCTGTTTAAGGACGGCATTACCGCATTTTGCAGGAGCGGGAGATGTGAAGACATTATCCGGAGCTTTGCCGAAGGCACGGCACGTTCGGAAAAGCCTATTGTTTTCGCGGTCTACATAGAAGGCAATGAAGGCGATTCGGCTCTGGTACAGGGAATAATCGACCTCATGTATAAGACGGAGGAAGGATTTACTATCCTCGACTATAAGACTGACCGCCTGGACGGAGCAGGTCCCGAAGACAGGGCAAAGGAGGCTCTTGCAAGGCACAGCATGCAGCTTAACAGCTACGCGGCGGCAGTTGAGGAAGAGGGGCTTAAGGTTGCCCATAAGCTCCTTTATCTGGTCCGTTACGGGGAATTTGTTGAGGTTTAATCGGCAGAACGCTTCTTGCCGGCGTCTCTTTTCCTGATAGCGCGGAAGAAATCGAGCATCATTTGGGAGCATTCCTTCTCCATGATGCCGCCTTCGAATTCGACCTTGTGATTGTGTCCGTGGGATACCTCGAAAATGTCATTGCAGGATACTACGGCGCCGCTCTTGGGTTCGTAAGCACCGAAATAGACCTTGCGGATCCTGGACTGGATTATGGCGCCGGAGCACATCGTGCAGGGCTCTAAAGTGACATACATGTCCATGTCTTCCAGACGCCAGTCACCAAGCTTTTTGCAGGCTTTGTCTATTGCTATCACTTCGGCATGGGCGATCGCATTGCCCCTGGTAAGACGAAGATTGTGGGCTCTTACAAAGACCTTGCCGTCTTTGACTATGACGCAGCCTATGGGACATTCGCCGAGTTCTATTGCCTTTTCCGCTTCTTTTACGGCTTCCAGCATGAAGCGCTCCTTGTCTGTGGAAGGCTTATAGTCGGGATATAACTTGGATCTGGACCTTGGCACGAAGAATACCTCACATGTTATCTTTAGGACTGATAATACAGACGGGGAGCGGAAAGTGTCAAGGATATGTAATTTGTGCTTGACGATATAGAATTAGCATATTATAATTTACGATTGCTATAAGTAGAACTATGCCTGCAAGAGGGAATGCCGTATTTACGGCCCGTTATAAACATTATCCCTGGATCACAAGACGGCTTTTGTTTGCTTAAAGCGCATACTTCAAGACAAAAGGACGATTTTTTAATGGCGACTAAACAAGGTATGTGCAAGAACTGCGGTTCTCTGGTCATGTTTGATGACAGGGACGAGCTCTGCGAGTGCGTATTCTGCAATTGCATTTTCCCTTCTGCGGAAGCGGCTAAGATTCTTGAGAATCCTGACGGATACGAGTTCAAGAATGAGAAATTCGAGAAGAATACTCAAGCAGGTGCCAAGCACTATTATTCAAATCCGGTAATGCCGGACGTAGTAGAGAAGGCAGTTCAGAGGGATAAGACTTCAAAGACACAGAAAGCAGAAGTAAAGCTCAAGCCCAACGAGTTCGAGATCTCGCCTAATGACGTTAAGGCTCCCAAGAAGCTCGTTATCGGTATGGCAGTAGGTGCTGTTCTTGTTGTAGGCATCATTCTTGCTATAGCATTCCCGCTTTATTTCTCACGCAAGGCACTGCATGATTCCATTTCAGCTGATATCAATAACATCTACCAGTTCGGTTCTTATGACAGCTTTACATACAAGCAGGCTGATATCTATGGCCTCAGCTGCCAGTACGTTAAGCTTGGTCTTTCCGATGAGATCAACAGCGAACAGGCAAAGGAGCTTTATCAGAATTATTCAAAGCTTCGTGCCGACAAGCGCGGTTTTGATTCTGATGACGTTGAGATGTACATCTATACTCCGGGTACGGTTTACTTTGCTACAAAGGACGGCGTAACTTCGGATGTACAGGAATCAGTAAAGATCCTTGAACCTACAGAGACAACTAAGTAATTCCCGGAGCAGCCGGTATTTGCGGCTTTTGTTACTTTGGCAGTAAACATTTGACAATCTATGAGGTGACCTTTCAGATGACAGATTTTGAGAAAGCACTGGCACAGGCAAAGAAATTCGCTGAGAAGAACGAGAATCAGATCACTGAGACCGAATTCGAGGCAATTACTGATTCATATAAGATCGAACCCGATGAGATGATCAATCTCAGAGCAGAGCTCGAGAACGGCGGCGTTAAGATCTCTGACCCTGATCTTGATAACGACGATAACGATATCGATACAGACGGCGAGGACGCCAATGTCGTAGATGACTCGGTCAAGATGTATCTTAAGGAGATCGGTAAGATCGAGCTCCTCGATGCAGAGCAGGAGAAAGATATCGCACAGAGAATGGCAAAGGGTGACGAGGAAGCTAAGGTCCTCCTCATCAATTCCAACTTAAGACTCGTTGTTTCCATTGCAAAGAAGTACATGAACCGCGGTCTTTCGCTCCTTGACCTCATTCAGGAGGGCAACATCGGTCTTATCAAGGCTGTAGACAAGTTCGATTACACAAAGGGATTCAAGTTCTCAACGTATGCTACATGGTGGATCCGTCAGGCTATTACAAGAGCTATTGCGGATCAGGCAAGAACGATCAGAATTCCGGTTCATATGGTTGAGACGATCAATAAGCTCACAAGAGTACAGCGTCAGCTCGTACAGGACCTCGGAAGAGAGCCTACGACAGAAGAGCTTGCTGAAGCTATGGGCATGGAAGTAGCAAAGATCAGAGAGATCCAGAAGATCTCCCAGGATCCTATCTCCATCGACAAGCCGGTAGGTGAGGAAGAAGACAGCCACCTGGTTGACTTCATTTCCAATGATGAGCTCGCAGCACCTGAAGAAGAGGTAGCAAGGATCCTTTTGAAGGAAGATCTCATTCAGGCTCTTAACGGCTTAACAGACAGAGAAAGAAGAGTTATCGAATTAAGATTCGGCCTTAAGGACGGCGTTCCGATGACACTCGAGCAGGTTGGTAAGAAGCTCGGCGTTACACGTGAGCGTATCAGACAGATCGAGGCAAAAGCAATCAGAAAGCTCAACAGATCGCCTAAGTCAAAGAAACTCGAAGGTTATTCCGACTGATTATCCTGTCAGCTTAAATAACCTTCCTGTTCGGGGATAATTGAAAGTGGCAGACCGAAGACGATATTCATTTTACAGAGGCCTATTTACAGGGGACGTTTTGAATTTTTCGAAGCGTTCCCCTTTTGTCAAGGAGATCATGTTCGAGAGGATCTATCCGTCTAAGATAATACTCCCGATGAAGATGCACTATGGCGTTCCTGCGATCCCGGCTGTCAAGGTCGGTGATTATGTCAGGATCGGCCAGTGCGTCGGTGTTCCGCCCAAAGGTACATTCTCTGTTCCGGTACACAGCGGTATCTCAGGAAGAGTATCTGATATTTCCGAGATAAGGCTTCCTAACGGCATTATCACTCCGGCAGTTACGATCGTTAACGACATGAAGCGCACGAGGCTTGAATCTGTCAAACCCAGATCAGGCTTTAAGATCAGCGCAAGTGAGACGATCGGGATCATAAGGAATGCCGGTATCTGCGGAATGGGCGGAGAAGGTATTCCCACTGCGGCAAAACTCAAGAGAGCCAGGAACGAAGCTGTAAAGGAATTCCTGGTAAACTGCCTTCAGAGTGAGCCTTATTCCACATGCGACCTTGTGGCCATAACCGAATATCCTGATTATGTTGTATTGGGTGCCTGCGCGTGCGCAAGAACGGTCGGGGCATCGAAATGCGTTTTCCTTATTTCCGAGAACAGAAAAGAACAGAGAAAGGCTCTCGCCAATTCGATAGATAAGATCAAGGCGGATTTCAAGGACCTGGAATTCGACATCAAGCTCTTCAGGGAACGCTTCCCGCAGGGCTATTACAGGCTTGTTGCAAGAGCATTGTACGGCAAGAATCTCAAGCTCGGAGAGACGCTCGAAAAGACATGCAAAGCAGTTCTTTTCAACTGCTCCACAATGCTCGCATGCTGGGAGGCCCTGTCGGATAATATCCCGATGATGAGCAGGATCGTATCCGTTACAGGAGACGCATCAGGCGGCCACAATATGCTTGTTCCGATCGGCACACCCGTATCAGAGCTTCTTGTAAATGCGCAGGATGTCAGGAACGGCAGCGACAGGATCGTCTGGGGCAACTGCCTTACCGGAATCGAGATCAAAGATCCTGAGCATACACCCATAGTTAAGACGACTTCGGTAATTTCTGCGATCAGAAGGACCGAAGTGCCGAAGACACCTTGTATTCATTGCGGCCTTTGCTCTGAATGCTGCCCGATGAACCTCTCGCCAAATACGATCTATGAGATGCTCAATCAGGGATTAAGGCAGAAGGCTTCGGAAGAGGGTGCGAGAGAATGTATCGCTTGCGGTTCGTGCTCTTATGTCTGTCCGGCAGGAATCAATCTTACGACGGCTATCGCAAGCTTTGCCGGAGAAGGAAGGATCATTGAAGTCAATTCGCTTCTGGATAACAGCGGCATGGATGAAAGACTTCTGGATGATTATGAGGCTCCGGCTGTCGGCGGATCATCGCTTCTTGAAGACTATTCCGACGGCGATGATAATAATGTCAAGAAAGCAACGGATACCATCACGCTTCCGTTCGAGAAGGATAAAGAAGTATGAGTACTGACAACAGACAACTTGCGCCCTTTATCCATACGGAGAAGAATGCTCCGTATATCTATATCACGCTCCTTGTATCGCTCGTTCCCTGTATCGTCTGCGGAGTATTCTATTACGGCCTGAGGGCATTGATCCTTATATTGTTCTGCATGGTCACGTTCGTGTTATCGGACAATCTCTGTTTGAGGATCACCGGAAGAAGATCCGGCGGGGACTATTTCGATCTCAGTTCCCTCGTAGAAGGCCTCTTGATAGCTCTTATGCTGCCGCCTGATACGACACTGGTCACGGCACTTACGGCTGTTTTATTTGCTTCTATCGTTACCAAACAGGTATTCGGCGGTGCAGGAAGCAACATCATAAATCCGGCTTGCGCGGGACGTTTATTCATAGAACTCGTTATGCCTGCCGGCACACAGGGCTTGTCATACGGCGAAGATAATTCCAGGCTTCAGTTAATGAGCCTGATAGTACAGAAGAAGCCGGGTGCGCTGCCTGATCTGACCAATCTCTCTTTTGCAGAGCTTTTGAGCGGCAACTACCCCAGCATGATCGGTACGGCCTGCTTTGTCTGCATTTTAGTAGGCGGCATATTCCTTACACTCAAGGGAACGATGAGGCTTTATTCTCCGGTCTCCTACATCCTTACATTGCTTGTTTTGTATCCTGTCGCAACGATCCTGCAGACGAGGTCTTTCTCTTTCGACGGCCTCTTTGTTTACTTCATGTCCTCAGGTGCCGTATTTGTTGCGGTGTTCCTGTTAGGTGACATGACCACGATGCCTTCGAGGTTTGCTGCAGGCGTATTTGCCGGTATTGTGTGCGGAATACTGACTCTGGTCACAAAGCCGTTCTTATCGCCTATGGTATCGCTCCTGGCACCTGTTATGGCAGTTAACTTCCTCTCGTTCGTTTTGGATTTCTTCTCGAAAACCCTGACCAGAAGGAAGATCCGTTCCAGGGAGGTGGATGTATCATGATGACGCATACACAGTTGAAGACACTCATTACTGAGGCAGTTCTTCTGTTTATATTAAGCATAGCTCTTGTTATCGGAGGGTATTTCGTTTCCTCCGAGAATGCGAATAAGCGCTTACAGAATCTGTACCATACCAGATTTGATGTTGTAATGAATTCCGCTTCTTATGAGAAGGTAAACAGCAAGGCTCTGAACAGTTATCCTGAGATCAAGGGTGTTTATATCGGTTACGACGCAGACGGCGCACCGGACGGGTATGTTCTTGACCTGACTGTTAAGTCACTTTACGGACAGGACTTAAGCATGCTCGTGGCACTCGATTACGAGAATACCAGGATCAAGGGTCTTGCTTTAAACGACAACGAAGATGAGAACGCTTTTGTCATCAACAACAGTGATATGGAGCTTATAAAGGATAAGCTCATAGGAAAGCAGATCCCTGTGGCTTTCGTTAAGGAAGAGAAGACTGATGACAACGATAACGGCGATAAGATAATGGTTCCCGGCTTAAAGGACGGTGTATATTATGCCCAGCGTCTTTACGACGACAGGAACCGCTATATCGACTATGTCGAGATGGAGATAAAGAACGGCTACATTACCAAGGTCAAGTGGGATGCTTTCAGTACGGATAAAACGAACCATGACAGAAGTGAAGCTTCCTTAAGGGGCGCATATCTTGTTACAGGTCTTGACTGGGCTACGCAGTCCTACAATGTCTGCCACGCGCTTCTTGAGTGCCAGGATCCGGACAGATTGGCTATGAAGTCCGACGGTACTACAGACATCGTCAAGGGCGTTACATGCGATATCAGGCCGTTTTATGATCTTGTCATGGAATGCATCGAGAATTCCCGCGCCGGCTATGATAAAGAAAAGTATATGGTCGGTCTTGACATGATCTTGCTGCATCTTTATCAGAAAGATGCCGAAGATCTGGAATACATTAACGATGACGGACATGTAGTTTTCTCGTTTGAGAAAACTCCTGAGATCTATACCGTCTATAACAACGATAACGTAGTTACGGGTTATCTGAGCGTTATGCAGATCGAAGCAAAGCTTCGCGGCAATACGATTCCTGACAGCAAGAATAACGCAGATCAGAAGGATCAGGACGATAATAACCGGAACGGCAGCGGTGTCATAGATTACGATGCCAGCGAGGACGGTCTGAATTCGGGTAATTCCTCTGACGATCAGATCATCACGAACAGCTTGGACGATCTTCCGATGAGCGAAATGGCTTCCTTCATCGAGCCTGTTCCGGAACGCTACGATCAGACCAGAACGGTAGTTAAGGCATGTAATACATGTTACAAGTTCCTTAAGGAATACCTGAATTGGAAGGTAACATAATGGGACTGTTTACTGAGAAATACAATACGCCATTCGATAACGAGCAGATGAGAAGACCCGTGGACGAGAAGTTCACGGCTTCCCACATCAGACCTGCAAAATATCTCTCAACCAGAGCATCCCTGCTTTTGGGCTATACCCTTGTGTCGCTCTGCCTTGAATTCATGATCGCAGGAAATGCCATCTGGTGGCCTGTCGCATGTTCGTTCGCATGCCTTTTTGTGTGGGCTATAACGATAAGGTTCTTCATGCCGAGAAATCTGTCCGTAATCAGCCTTATATTTGTTCTGGCACTCTTTATCGCGGCCGGCGAATACTCATACCAACTCGGATTTTGTGTCCCTTATGCGGTAGCAGGATTCATTCCCATGGCGATCGGCATAATGTCAGTAGCCAGATTTAAAGATGACGACAACGACAAGTTCACAAGACCCGCGTTCGGCAGGGAAGTAATGCTCCCCTATGCAATTGCGCTTGTCTGCGCTTTGTTCGGCACGGTCAGCAATTATATTTTCGAGAAGCGGTATCTGTTCGTATCGCTCCTTGCATCCGTAATGTTCCTTATAGTAATGAGCTGGACGGTATCGAAGCTTTCCGGTGTTCCGAGATGCGCGACCTCGAAAAATCTGACTGAATTCTGGGACATTCCTGTTGCCAATATCTCAGAGCTTAGGCGCTTTTTGAGTGCCAGAGGCGAGTTTGCGGGCGTCTGCCTTGTCTGTACGGCTGCAGTATATGTTTTGAAGATATTTACCGACGAAGAGCTGTTCAGGATGACGGCTATCCCTGCATGCATGTTCGTGTCTCTTCTTATCGGCACCATCATGGTCTATTCGGCAAAGCATAATTACAGGAGCTCGATCTTCGGCCTGAGATACTTCATCAGCGAAGTATCGACCGCTGCGGCCTTTATCTCGATGCTTTTCCTCTTAAATCCGGGTTTCCCGAAGATCTGGCATCTTCTGGTCGCCCTGGCGTTGATCATATGCACGGATATCATAATTACAGGTCTTCTTGCGGTAATAAGAAGAAGGCTGATCTTCGTTTCGAAGTCAAAATATATCGACGGTCTGCCTTTCTACCTTATTCTCATATCTTTAGTAGTCATGTTGGCAGAAACTTGTCTTTATAGTATTCCGGGTTTGTGATATAATCTCGTACGCTTGATTGTGTAGCTCAGCTGGATAGAGCGACCGCCTCCTAAGCGGTAGGCCAGCGGTTCGAATCCGCTCACGATCACCAGTAAAATCAAGGGGTTTGGGGCATTTCCAAACCCCTGATTTTTTGGCAAAAAGTGGCTTAAGATGGCTTAAGATTGGTGAAAGCCTTGATTTTACGCTGTTTTTAGCCTGTTTAGCTTGTTTTTGACGTCATCCACTTTTCTTCTGTCGCTGAAAGAATAGTGTCTTTCATTGGTCTGCATTGAATGACCTAGAACGAGACAACGTTCATTGCAATCGACACCTGCTTCAATGAGTCTTGCGTTGAAAGCAACTCTGAATGCGTGATTATGGGATATAGGAATCCCTAATGACTTGCATCTTCGCCTTAAGTAATACTCATATGAGTCTTTTACTATCGGTTTCCCGTTAGGGTGATGGAAGACATATTCTGATTCTCCTGGAATCTCAGAGGCTATCCTAAGAGCTGTTCTGCAGTTTTCGGTAATTGGTATAAGCCTTCCGCCTTTCGGGTTTGATTTCTCGTTCTTAGTATATTCGAGATCTCTAATCTGACGGTTACGGCATCTTTCATCATCGAAAACGACTACTTGCTGACGATGAACCCATATATAGTCGTCATCAACATCTGTTTTCTTAAGTGCTGCTAATTCTCCAAGGC
>JAEFBA010000121.1 GCA_016292145.1 Saccharofermentans sp. | reverse complement strand
AGATGTCTGCTGTGTAGCCGACAGGAAGATGTGAGCTGTTGGTGTAATAGAATACGCCGGAAGCATCGTTTGCAGTGATGATGTCGGGATATCTTGCCTTGTCGTGCTTAGCAAGACGGAATGCCGTGGACTCTGCAGGTGTAGCCTCAAGGTTATAGAGGTCGCCGTACTTCTCCTGATAGTCGGAGAGCTTGTTTCTCATGTGGTTAAGAACGTCAGCAGCAAATGCCTGAGCCTCTTCATGAGTAAGATCTTTTCTGAGCCACTTTGCATTGAGGCCTGCCTCGTTCATACCGACAAGACCGATCGTTGAGAAGTGGTTGTTGAATGTTCCGAGGTAGTGTCTTGTGTAAGGATAGAGACCCTCATCGAGAAGCTTTGTGATCGTGTTTCTCTTGATCTTGAGAGATCTTGCAGCGATGTCCATGAGGTGGTCGAGTCTCTTATAGAAATCTTCAACATCAGAAGCGAGATAAGCGATTCTAGGGATGTTGATAGTAACAACGCCTACAGAACCTGTGGATTCGCCTGAACCGAAGAATCCGCCGGACTTCTTACGGAGCTCACGAAGGTCGAGTCTCAAACGGCAGCACATTGAACGTACATCGGAAGGCTCCATGTCGGAGTTGATGTAGTTGGAGAAATAAGGGATGCCGTACTTTGCTGTCATCTCGAAGAGGAGCTTGTTGTTCTCTGTCTCTGACCAGTCGAAATCTCTTGTGATGGAGTATGTAGGGATAGGATACTGGAAGCCGCGGCCGTTAGCATCGCCTTCGATCATGATCTCGATGAAAGCCTTGTTGACCATGTCCATCTCAGCCTTACAATCCTTGTACTTGAAGTCCATCTCCTTGCCGCCGACGATACAATTCTGCTCAGCTAAGTCGTTCGGTACTGTCCAGTCGAGAGTGATGTTTGTGAACGGGCTCTGTGTACCCCATCTTGAAGGTGTGTTAACGCCGTAGATGAAGGACTGGATGTCCTGCTTAACCTGCTTGTATGAGAGGTTATCAACCTTTACGAAAGGTGCTAAGTATGTATCGAAAGAGGAGAAAGCCTGAGCGCCTGCCCACTCATTCTGCATGATGCCGAGGAAGTTGACCATCTGGTTGCAAAGTGTGGAGAGGTGCTTTGCAGGAGCAGATGTGATCTTGCCTACGATGCCGCCCAAACCTTCCTGGATGAGCTGCTTTAATGACCATCCTGCGCAGTAACCTGTGAGCATGGAGAGGTCGTGAATGTGAATATCAGCATTTCTGTGCGCGTCTGCGATCTCTTTGTCGTAGATCTCAGAGAGCCAGTAATTTGCTGTGATAGCGCCGGAGTTAGAGAGGATGAGGCCGCCTACGGAATAAGTAACAGTGGAGTTCTCCTTAACTCTCCAGTCTTCTACCTTTACGTAGCTGTCTACAAGATTCTTGTAGTTTAAGAGAGCGGAATTCATGTTACGGATCTTTTCGCGCTGGTTACGATAGAGGATGTAAGCCTTTGCTACGTCCTCATAGCCCATTCTCTGGAGTGTAGCTTCTACGCTGTCCTGAATGGATTCGACGTCAACCTTGCCGCCTTCCGCCTTCTTCTCTGCGTCTGAAACTGCGTTTAACGCGAGCATATCAATGATCTGATTGTTATACTCTCTCTTCTGTGCAATGAAAGCCTTCTCGATGGCTCCCGAAATCTTGCTTAAATCGAACTCTACGACTTTGCCGTCTCTCTTGATGATCTGAAACATAGTCCTCTCCTTAACTCTCTCCGCGAATCTTCGCCTGCGGTATTATTTTCTTTGCACCTTCCAATGCCTTTTCCAATTCTTCGCGCGGCAGTTCGCTCAAGCCTTCGCCGTCTAAGAGGTCTCCCGAATCTACGAAGTTCTGGAGGAAGTAATTCTCAGTTCCTTCCACCTGCTTCGCGATCTGCTCGAAATCCTCAGCCTTATGCAAGGGCGATACCACAGTGGTCCTGAACTCGTGGGCGACTCCGCTGTCTTTAATGATCCTGATGCTTCTCTTAATGAGCTCAACATCGAAGTTCTTGATCCCGACAGTCTCTGCATACTTGTCAAAGGTGTTCTTAATGTCCATCGCCACGTAATCTACGTTGCCTTCAGAGAGGATCTTCTCCAGTCTGTCCGGGAACGTGCCGTTGGTATCAAGCTTTACCTTGTACCCCATCGACTTGATCTTTGCGATAAACTCACCAATGTCTGAATGCAGAAGCGGTTCGCCTCCCGTGATGGCTACTCCGTCAAGTATCCCCTGTCTTTTCCTAAGGAATGCGAAAAACTCGTCCTCGCTGATCCTCATGTCTTCGGGGGGATTGAACACCAGTCCCGGGTTGTGGCAGAAGGGGCATCTCAGGTTGCAGCCGACGGTGAAGACCGTACAAGCCACATTCCCGGGGAAGTCCAAAAGAGTCAGCTTCTGAAGTCCGCCTAAGATCATGCCCCAATACCTCGCTTCTAAATTGAAAATAGGTGCGAATGCGCCCCGTATCTCTCCGGGACGCTCTTAAAGATTACCTATATGTTGTGGTTGTGTCAACCTCAAAACCCAATATATTGTGCTTGTAATCAGACTGTAATAAAAGTGAAAAAACAAGTCAAACAATAGGGTTTCAAGACTTTTTTATAAATTTTCGAAATTTTTTGAGCGCAAAATGTAATATTTCTCAGGCGGCAAATCGGTCATTTCCAACACAACTGACCGTCAGGCAAAAAAGCACAGCAGAATCACAGCATGAGTGGACTTTTGCTGTGATTTTGAATGACTTAAGGCTTTTTCGCCGGTTCGCTATTTCTTCTTTTTCTCGATCCTGTTGAACTGGGGCCTGACTTCGACCTCGGTCACTGCCGCACCCTCGCGCATGTTGATAATGGACTTAACACATTCAGCCGTATCTTCGGGAAGCAGATAGCAGCCTTCCTCCTCCGAAGGTGTAAAGTCGGCATTCCTGTAGAGCTTGGTCCCCAGCGTAAGATCCGGACAGACCGTAACGACTCTTATGCCGGTCTTCCTGACTTCCTCGTAAAGGCTCCTGCCGTAGCTTCGAAGGCCGGCCTTAAGCGCTCCGTATGCCGCGCCGTGGGTATTGATCCTAGTGGAAGTAACGGAAGCTATGTTTATGACCATGCCCTTTGTATCCTTGAGCCTGGGGATGAGCGCGGAAGTAAGGATCATGGGGGCTTCCAGGTCTGTCCTGCACATCTCCTTGATCTGGTCGGGAGTGTTGAACTCGGCAAGGCCGTAGTATGCCGAGCCTGCCGCATTGACCAGCAGGTCGACCTTCTTTATTTCAGATACTTTTTGAAGAAGGATATCCGTATCTCTTATGTCCAGCGATATCCTCTTCTCGAAAAACTCCGCGTCCTCAGGAAAGATCCTTCCGATGCCGTAGACCTTATAGCCTTCCGAAGAGAGCATCTTTGATATTGCAAGTCCTATTCCGGATGACGCTCCGGTGACGATCGCAGTCTTTAATTCCATGTGAAGATCTTCTCCCTTCCGATATGCTTTTCGAGCAGGCCGCAGACAAATGCCTGCATCTCCTTATCAGTCTCAGGCTCATACTGGGCCACACCGTCTTTTATGACATAAGGATACCACGCGGTCTTCGAACCGGGGTATGCCCTGCGCATCTTATTAAGATAATCGCCGGAGATCCTGAACGTTCCGACGCTGACATCGGTGAGCTTCCCGAAGTCTATCCGTGAAGACGCTTCGCCGATTAGCTTCTCATAAGCTTCTTTCCATCCGGCGATCTTTATTATGGGGTCGAAACAAAGCCTGACTTTTGCGCCCGCTTCTATCGCTTTAGCCGCAGCACTGATACGTGCGCTTACCGGTGCGGTATAACACTCAAGATCCGTGACCACTTCTTCCGGAGATAATGTGAACGCATAGATGACGTTCGGAATATTATCCTTCACATCAACGGCTGCCTTCGTTCTTAACTCGACCAGAAGGTCTTCATGATCCAAAGCCGTTTCCTTCCAGAAATCAGCATGGCCGGTAAGGCTATTCATCGCAAGAAGGTCGGTATCGTAGGAAGCGCAGACATACATCGGACCTTCTCTAAGCTTCTCTTCCACATCAGCCCTGTAATCTTCCAGATTTACAAAGACGACCATGTTGGAGGACGGATACATACCCTTAAGATAGCAGTATTCGCAGTCGAAAGGACAGTTCATCATGGAACTCGCGTAATAGAAATTCTTATTGCCGAACGACTGGCACACGGGCGCGCCCTTAAAGATCCTGCTGCCGTCCCTTACAGCGATTATCAGTGCCTGATGCTCTTTCTGAAGAGGCGCATCCTGCCTCTTTCTGTCGAAAACATCCTTGTAGTGCTTTATCTTAATGACGTGCGCATCAGGTATCTTGGCAAGGATCTTCTCCGTCAGCGGGTACCCAAAAGCTCTTTCCTCAACGTAGATATGAGCAAATCTCATCGAGCACCTCCCTTCCGGCCTTCTTGTCCTTTGCAGGGAGCCGTTCTTCCTTGCGCAGTTTTTCTATCAGCGCCATAAGCTCCTCTTCTCGTCCTGCCGCAGCACAGTAATGCTCAAGGTCTTTTAGTTCGTTCCTCATATACTGTGTCAGGCGCATCTCTTCGAAAATACCGTCCGGCAGGAACTCATATTCTTTTGTACCGTCTTTTGCGGTAAGGAGCTCTGCGATCTTTTTTATCTCATCAAGATGCTCTCTTATGAGCTGTGTTATCTCATTCTTGGAAGGGAAATTGTCGCCGCTGTCTGATACGACTTTATATATAGCGAGATTAGACGGAGGGATCACTTTAAGAACGGCATCGCAGACCAGCGAGGATTCCATGTCATATAGCATGCCATCTTCCACATCTGTCATGACTTTATCTGATGTCGTAATGCTCATCTCCTCCGCGCCGGACTCGAAAAGGATATCCGGATAAAAACGTCTTCCGGTAACATTCGAGATGACCTGATTTATGAGATAGCCTTTGCCTATATCCTTG
>JAEFBA010000120.1 GCA_016292145.1 Saccharofermentans sp. | reverse complement strand
TTCTCGCAGGTTCCTTCGGTGGTGTAAACCTCGAGGATATCTCAGCTCCCAGATGCTTCGAGATCGAGAAGAAGCTCAAGGAAAGATGCGACATCCCGATCTTCCACGATGACCAGCACGGTACAGCTGTTATCACACTTGCAGGTCTTACAAATGCTCTTAAGATCGTTGGCAAGAAGATGGAAGATATCCACGTTGTAGTTAACGGCGCCGGCGCTGCTGCTACAGCTATCACAAAGCTCCTTATCTCCAGAGGCCTTAAGAACGTTATCCTCTGCGACAGAAAGGGTGCTATCTATGAGGGAAGAGAAGGCCTCAACTCTGCTAAGGAAGAGATGGCTAAGATCACAAACCCTGATAAGAAGGCAGGCTCTCTTGCTGACGTTATCGTTGGTGCTGACGTATTCATCGGCGTTTCTGCTCCCGGCGTTCTTACAGCAGACATGGTAGCTACAATGGCTAAGGATCCTGTTGTTTTCGCTTGCGCTAACCCTGTACCTGAGATCCTTCCTGATGAAGCAAAGAAGGCAGGCGTTGCAGTTATGGCTACAGGCCGTTCTGACTTCCCGAACCAGGTTAACAACGTTCTCGCATTCCCCGGTATATTCCGTGGTGCTCTCGATGTAAGAGCTTCTGATATCAACGACGAGATGAAGATCGCTGCAGCTAATGCTATTGCAGGTATCGTTTCCGACGCTGAGCTCAATCCTGATTACATCCTTCCTGATGCATTCGATGCAAGAGTAGGTAAGGCTGTTGCAGCAGCTGTTGCACAGGCCGCACGTGATACAGGCGTAGCAAGAATCTGAATAAACTGAATTAAAGCAACAATCTCCCGCAATTTTGTTGCGGGAGATTTTGTAATATATAGAAAAGGAGTTTCCACATGATTGACGATTTAGAGCTTTTAAGACTTATTGAGAACAACGCACGACTCTCTTCTGAAGAGATTGCCGTTATGCTCGGTACTACCGCCGCGGATGTGGAAGCTGAGATCAAGCGCCTTAAGGATGAGAACATCATCTTAGGCTATAACACCATCATCAACTGGGAAAAGCAGGCACCGGACAACTGCATCGGTATGATCGAAGTAAGGATCACACCCGTTAAGAACAAGGGTTATGACCATATTGCCCAGATCCTGAGCAAGTATGACAAGGTAACAGCATGCTACCTCATGAGCGGCGGCTTTGACCTCATGATCATCTACGAAGACCGTACATTAAGAGATATCGCTACGTTCGTTACTGAGAAGATCGCTACTATGGAAGGCGTTCTTTCGACCACAACACACTTCATCCTTAAGAAGTATAAGGCGAATGGTATAATCTACGATAATCCGAATACTGACGACAGGCAGGCTATCATCTTATGAGTTTTGATTACGATTCCAAGATCTCCAAAGCAGTACAGCAGGTTCCGCCGTCTGCAATAAGGAAGTTCTTTGATCTTGCCAATGAGATGAAGGGCCACGTAATCTCACTTTCCATAGGTGAGCCCGACTTTGTAACTCCCTGGACGATCAGAGAAGCTGCTATTAATTCAATTATCGACGGATATACACATTATTCACCCAATTCCGGATATATCGATTCCAGAGTTGCCATCGCCGATTATCTTAAGAGAAGATATGGTGTAAATTACGACGCCAAGACTGAGATCTTTATCACCGTTGGCGGTTCTGAAGGCCTTGACCTTGCTGCCAGGGCTCTTATCAATCCCGGCGATGAGGTAATTGTCGTTGAGCCTTGTTTCGTTGCTTATAAGGCAACTGTAGAGTTTGCGCACGGTGTTCCTGTAATTGTCGAGACTAAGCCTGAGAACAATTACAAGCTCATGCCTGAAGAGCTCGAAGCAGCGATTACAGATAAGACTAAGTACGTTATCGTAGGTTATCCTAATAATCCTACCGGTGCGATCATGACACTTGAGGATTGGGCCAAGATCAAGGATGTCCTTATGAGACACCCTGAGATCATCGTACTTTCCGATGAGCTTTACTGCGAGCTTAACTATCTTGACGGTAAGCCTGCTTCTCTTACACAGTTTGCCGAATTAAGAGACAGAGTAGTTATGGTAAACGGCTTTTCGAAGTCATATGCCATGACCGGTTTCAGAGTAGGTTACTTAGCAGGACCTCATGAGCTTATAGCTCCTATGGTAAAGATCCACCAGTACTGCATTATGTGTGCGCCTTCTACATCACAGCTTGCTGTTATCGAAGCAGCAATGAACTCTGATGATGAGGTCAAGAAAATGCGTGATGAATATAACCACAGAAGAAGAGTTATCGTTCAGGGCTTAAGGGATGCAGGCCTTGAGTGCTTCACACCTTATGGAGCTTTCTATGCTTTCCCTTGCATCAAGTCTACGGGACTGACTTCTGAGGAATTCTGTGAGAAGCTATTGCTCGAAAAGCACGTCGCCATAGTTCCCGGCAACGCATTCGGCAAGTGCGGTGAAGGCTTTGTGCGTATCAGTTATGCCGCTTCTTTGGAAGACATCAAGGAAGCAATGAGACTTGTTAAAGAATTTGTTGAAGAACATAAAAAGGGGTAATCAATGCTTGAATTTGACAACATAAGACTCGATCTTGAATCTTACGAAGTGCCTGTAGCAGAGCTTAAGGATGCTCTTCACATTGACCGCGTATCTGACCAGATAAGCGAATACGAGAACCGCATGCAGGAGCCGGACTTCTGGAATAACGTCGATAAGGCGCAGGAGATCCAGCAGACATTAGGCAGACTTAAGAAGAAGGTTGAGAGCTATAACGCTCTTGTTGCCGAGCGTGAGGACCTTCTGGCTCTCTGTGAGCTCGCTAATGAGGAAGAAGATCTTGACTCTCTTGAAGAACTTAAGACTTCTTCAGCTAAATTCAAGGAAGACTTCGAGAAGATGCGTCTTGAGACACTTCTTACAGGTCCTTATGATGCGAATAATGCAACTATCACGCTTCACGCGGGTGCCGGCGGAACAGAGGCCATGGACTGGTGCTCAATGCTCTACAGAATGTACACCAGATGGGCTGAGAGCCACGGCTTTGGCGTTGAAGAACTTGATTATGTTGAAGGTGATACGGCAGGTATCCAGTCGGTTTCCGTCATGATCAAGGGTGAATATGCTTACGGTTTCTTAAGATCCGAGCTCGGTGTTCACCGTCTCGTAAGAATATCTCCTTTTGATGCCGCAGGCAGAAGACATACATCCTTTGCTTCATGCGAAGTCATTCCGGAACTTGACCAGAAGACTGAAGACGATATCAAGATCGATATGTCCGATGTCCGTGTTGATACATACCGTGCTACAGGTAAGGGTGGCCAGCACATCAATAAGACCGATACGGCTGTACGTATGACTCATAACCCTACAGGTATCGTTGTTTCATGCCAGGCAGAAAGATCACAGCTCCAGAATAAGGAAACATGCTTGAGAATGCTGAAGGCTAAACTTTTCGCGCTTGCCAGAGCTTCCGAGATGGAGAAGATCGAAGACCTGAAGGGCAACCAGATGGAGATCGCATGGGGATCACAGATCAGATCCTATGTATTCTGCCCTTACACACTCGTTAAAGACAACAGAACAGGCTACGAGGAAGTGGATGTCGATTCCGTTATGGACGGTAATCTCGACGGCTTTATCAATGCGTTCCTCTCTGGAATGAAGAACGAGAAATAAGCTGAATCTACAGTAGATACATAAGGGCCCGGTTCATGCCGGGCTTTATTTTTTGCAATCTGTGTTTTAAACCTTGTAAATCATTCCAAAATCGAGATTTAAAAATGTTTTTGTTGTATCTTCTATTCAGATGAAAGGAGAGCAGCGGGTGAACATCAAATTAATGCTGGATCCTGAAGATCCGATAAGAAAGAGCCTGGAATCTATGGGGATAATTGACGATCCTGACTCGAAGTATGCACTTATCCGCCGCGGCGGTGAAGTTAATTACATAGCCGGAAAAAGGGAAGACCAGCAGTTCTTCATTGACGTCAATGACATATGTTTTATCGAGAGCATGGGTCACGACATAATAATCCATGCTTCGGATGGTACTTACAATTCAGGGGAAAGGCTTAAAGCGCTTGAGCAGGTTCTGCCGGCAGAACGTTTCTTGAGAGTAAGCAATTCCTCGATCGTAAACCTTAAGAAGATAAAACGTATCGAATCATCCTTGCTCCAGAAATTCATCCTGCATATGACTAACGGATCCAAAGTCGATGTAACAAGAAGTTATTACTACATTTTCAGAGAAAGAATAGGAATCTAAGGGGGAATAATATGGCAATGCTTTCAGTTGGTGTTTATACACTGATAATTCCGATGATAGTGGTCATTACAGTGGCGGCTTTCTTTATTTATAAGGTTTTCTACGACAAGCACACGAATAAAGTCCTTGAATCAGGAGAGACTAAAAAGCGCAAATGGATCGCGCCCTGGGGAGTTGCCCTGATCGCTTTTGGATTGCAGCTCGTGATCTTAGCGGGAATGATGTTTCCCTTATCAATGTTTATGGCCAAGCGTGAAGCTAGTGAAACTAATCTTGAATTATCAGAGGAAAATCCGATCCTTTTCGATATCAGTGATTCGGTAATGTATCAGATCGATGATAAGAGATATGAATGCATTTCTTTGTTATCTCAAGACGGTATTACGCTCTATGTTTACAGGAAAAACGGTGACAATGAGCAAAACCAGTTCATTATCCTGGGCGAGATCGAAAAAGACCCGCATGAACCTGTAAGTGTTTATCTTTTATGTGAAAAGGACAATAATTTAATGGGCTGCTGCATGGTTGGCTCTTCTGAGAACGATGAATCAGAGAATGTATATTTCAAATGCGAATTGATAAAAGGCAAAGATACTCCGGCATCTATCAGAGTAGGATTGAAGAACGGAATCGTACACGAAATGAACAGCGATGAAACAGATTTCGATAAGGATGTAAAACTTGAATTCTGATCAGTAATATTGCGGATATGGGAATAGGAAATGCAAAGGGCTGTCTCTTAATTGAGGCAGCCC
>JAEFBA010000035.1 GCA_016292145.1 Saccharofermentans sp. | reverse complement strand
TCGTTGATGAGCGCATAGATATCCTTCATGAGCTTGCCGAAGTCCTCCGAATAATCGAATGCAAGAGAGCTCGTGATGATGTCGAACTTCTCATCTAACTGCGCGATGTCTTCAAAGGCCATGCGCTTATAAGTGATGTTCTCTGCAGAGTTGTTTTCCTTTGCAAATCCGAGCATCTTCTCAGAGATGTCCGTGCCCAGGACTGATGCCGCGCCTGCTTTTGAATACTGGAGCGCATGCTGGCCCATGCCGCAGCCGATATCAAGGACTTTCTTACCTTTCATATCAGGAAGCATCGCGGTGATTATCGGAGATTCGATCACTTCATTGAAATTGATCTCATCACTTCTTGAGTCTCTGAAGTTGTCGAAAAAAGCATCGTTGTCGTAGATGTTCTGTTGTGCCATATTATCCCCCTTTGGCCTTCAGATTTTTATTAACTTTTAAAGCTCTAATCTCATAAACACATCAGCATAAGCGTTGTCGTTGAACCGCTCCGTGTTCTTGAATCCGCACTTCTCATAGAGTCTTAACGCTTCTTTGTACTTAGACATTGAGTCAAGAACCATGCTCTTAAATCCGCGTGCTTTAGCTTCGTCGATTGCTGCCCTGATAAGGCGGCTTCCCAGATGTTGTCCCCTGTATGCCTTGTCAAGATATAAGGCTTTGAGTTCAACAGTATACGCGTCGACCTTTTTTAATGCAACAGTTCCGATGACTTTTTCTTCATCAATCATGCAAAAGAACGCTTCGAATGATTTTTCGATATCGTTATAGAAATAATGCCTACCCTCAGGTTCAAACTTCTTGCCGAGTTCTTCGAAGCATCTGTCTGTAAAATCAAAAACGCGCTGCTTGTATGAAGCATCGTAAGAAATTAAGTTAATATCCATATTAATCCAATCCGAATGAGCCCAAGAAGAACAGCGCTGCTTTCTTGGCGAATGTACCGAAGGACTTTGGCCACTGGCCGTCGATCTTGCCTGTCTGACCGTTGATAACGATGGTGTAGAGTTTGTTATCGTAGAAGAACGAATTGATCCAGACAGGAACGATAAGATACTTATACTTGAGGTCGAAATACTCAGTCGTCATATCAAGTCCCTTAAGATACCTTGTTTCATTCTGCTTGCATGCCTGGTTCCTAAGATAGAAATCCATGTCAGGGCCGACGCTGTTCCACGCTTCGCTTAATCCGATGGAATAATGCTCGCAAGGGAATCCGGCAAGGGCGTCCGGCGTGTATGGCTTTGCCTCGTTAGTCCTGTAATCCTTCATGACATTTAAAAGGAGCTTGTCGGATGCAAGCTGCTTGCTTGCAACGACAGGGAAATCGTCGACCTGATGACGGAATTTGCCGCACCGGAGGAGCGTTCTGCCGTCCTCGGAATAACGGCCTGTAAAGCGGTTCTCCGTAAGAACATCAAAAGTAAAGAGCGGTACATATATACCATAGAACTTATTAAGCTGCGCGTTCTCAGCAAGAAGCTCGGGTGCAAGGAACCTGTCCTTTATCCAGTCTTTGAAAATATAAAGAGCGCGCTTTTCCGTGATCTTGAAAGGGATGATCCCGTCAGGAGCCATTATGTCCTGTGCCGGGTCAGCAGTCTCTACGGTCGTGGAACCGCAAAATGGACAAAGACCTGATAACTGAAGTTTATTCTGGATCGTCTCGGCACCGCACTGCTTGCAGGTAACGACCTTTGCTTCCATTCCCCAGTCGTGGCTCGCCTTGTTCTGGGCAGTCAGGAAATCAAGTTCATCTACCGGTATCTTTGATACCAGTTCAGGAATGACCTCCTTGTGGCCGCAGGACTGGCAGCGAAGGCTGTCAAAACCCGGCTGGAAGATCATGGTACCGCCGCACGAAGGACATTTCTTTGTCTGTTCCATAAGCAAATCCTCCCTTAACCTCTGATCCTTATCTCTTGCCTGTATCAATAAACCGGATCAGGTCCTCGACATTATCAAATTCATCGTAATCACCCATAATTCCCTCGCGGTGATAGACGATACCGTTCTTCTCATTCTCCTCCAGGCGGTCGAGAAGAGCTTCAACGCCGAATCTTCTTGCATATTCGGTAAAGCCAAGCGCCTTTATCTTCTCAGAGAAAAGGCCCTTCCTGCAGTCACTCTCACCGCAAGTCCAGCATGCAGCAATATCCTTCTCGATACAGCACTTTCTGTTCACGCAAAACTCAGCATCTTTACACCAGGAAAGATCCTTAAAGCCGTCTAATCTGCAGCCTTTGCACTCGATATTTTCGGAACAAAGACAGCATGCCAGGCCACATCTTGCAATTCCTAATTCGCGCTTCATAAGTTCCCCTTCCGGCTTCTTCATCATGCAATACGATTATATTCTATTTTACACAAATAATGCTTTCCCCTAATAAGTTTCAGTTACGGGAAAAGCATTAAAATGAGCACTCTTAAGTTTTTGTCCTAATAATCAAGGCTTGGGGATCATACCTCCGCCCCATTCAGATACAACAGTGCCATGGCGTTTGTCCAAAGGCGGATTCATTCCGGATAGATCCTGAGGTTCTATATCGACAAACTCATCTGTTGCATACCACAGCATATTTACTCTGATCTCAACATCGGGATCAACGCTCAGGACGAGCTTTGCCGAATCAGTATAGGCCTTTGTCTGGAAAGTGATCACGTTATAAGGATTCTTAACCATAAGCGGCAGCCAGAACGCTTTAAAATCAGCAACTTCCGTCTCATTCAGTCCGAGTTGCGGAAGGACTTCATCAAAGAACTCTTCCGTATCAGCGCCTCTGACGCAGAAGCCTTTGCTTAAGTCATATTCCATATCAAGATCAGCTTCCCAGAATAAGAAGCGGTAATTATCACCATTTCTGTCTGTAAGGACACCATCACGGCTTGCCTTAACTGTCCAGCCATCATTTCCGTACAAAGGATATGTGGAAGTAAGCTCTCCGTTAAGTTCAAGCTTTACGTCGATATATTCGTCGCTGTCACTGTAAAGATATATAACCGGCGCATGCTCTTTGACGCGATGCGCCCGCCTTGCCTGTTCTGCCTGTTCTGCCCGGCGGAGCCCGAATGAGCCTGCACCGAAGAGAACTGCAACTACGATCATCACAATAGAAGTTATGATCAATCCCTTGGAACCGCCGCCCTCATTTCTTCTCTTATTTAAAGCATTCATTAGCAATATGCTGAATGTCAGAACTGCAACAGACGGGATCAAAAAGATAAAAATGTATGCCAAAACGACAGATCTTACCCTGTCAGAACTGCCATCCTTAATTGCGATTACAGGAGTATAAGTATTTGTATCATTAGGATCATATACAAACGTAACCGTCTGGCCCTTTGTAATCTTGATGTTTCCGCAGCCATCGCAGATGCTGTCATAAACATAAGTTGAATTAGATGCATAGAACCAGCGTTCTTCTGACCGCCCGGCAACCTTAATATGTGCGAACTCGATTCTCTCAACACCGATCTCGACAGAATCCGTTTCGAAATATTTTGGCTCATTGTTCCGGGTGCCATCCTCTGCATCTTCGATTATGCATAATAAATCAAAGCTTTTGATCTCTTTTACAACACCGGTAAAGGAAGGGAAATCATCATAGCTTCTCTCGATAATTGCATACGGGCTGTCCGCATTTACTTTAGGAGCGGTATTAAGAGCATAAAAACCTACTAAGTTGAGCATTATCAGCACGAACAGTTCTATGCCTGTTATAAGTATTCTTCCTACCGGAAAGTTCTTGCCCATTTTCCTGCCGCCTTTCCTGATAATAACTGTCCCTGATATCTTTTATACAGATTAGCACAAAAATTGTTGCAGTTCTTTCTAATCCTGAGGGAGCCAGTCATTAAATAAGACGCATGACTTCTGTACATGTCCTTTTCCAGCCGCTTATGAGCGTGTCATAGAGTTCGTCGTCAAGGCCTGATTCAGCTGCACTCTTTCCCATAAGGTCTTCATAAGTAATAAGCTTCCTGCTTCTGACCTAAGACTATCATTTTCGAAATATATGAGGCAACAGACAAACTCTGACGTTTATACCGACAAAAAAATGTTGAAGATCAGTGCAACATTTTCAAATGGCCGACTGTATATAGAGTAACAATGCAATGTAATGGCACGACAAAAGCCATCACACACTGCAAAAGGAGGATGAAATTATGAACAGAAAGGCATTAGCAGCAATACTGACAGGAACAATGGTATTGTCGGCAACAGCATGCTCCGCGGGCGGCGATTATAATACTGCGAGCACGACTATAGCAAACTATGCACCTATGGAAACACAAGATGGTCTTAGCTATGCACCCACAGAATGGGACAGAGAGTATCCGGAAGAGACCACCGGTGTAGGACAGGATTTCAACACAGAAGAATACAATACGATAAAAGAGAATGGTTTTATCGATGTTCTTCAGAACCCCCTCTCGACTTTTGCGGCCGATGTTGATACAGGCACTTACTGCAATCTCAGAAGGATGATCAACAACGACTACAATCTCAGTAATATTGCAGAAGCAATCAGAACTGAAGAGATGGTCAATTATTTCGATTACAAAGTTGACAGCAAAGACGATGTCTTCAGCGTTCAGTATTCAGTCGGCGATTGTCCGTGGAACGATGATAATAAGCTCCTGATAATGACGATGCAGGCAAACAGCGAGACAACGATTACAAACGAAGGCAACAACTTCATATTCCTGATCGATTCTTCAGGTTCAATGAGCAGCAAGGATAAGCTCCCTCTCGTAAAGGAAAGTTTTAAGCTCCTGGCAGGCCAGCTCGGTCCCAATGACAGAGTATCCATCGTAACTTATTCCGGCAGTTCGGCTACACTCCTGGAAGGTTCCAACGATTACAATGAGATCTGCAAGGTATTGGATAAGATCGAAGCCGGCGGCGGAACAAACGGTTCCGGCGGAATCGAAGCAGCATATAAGTGCGCAGCTAAGAACTTCGTTAAGGGCGGCAACAACAGAGTCATCATCGCTTCCGATGGTGATATGAACCTCGGCATCACTTCACAGAGCGGTCTCGTAGATCTCATCAAAGAGAAGAAGGAAACAGGCGTATTCCTTACAGTATTGGGCTACGGCCAGGGCAACTACAGCGATGCGAATATGGAATCTATAGCTGACGCAGGAAACGGCAACTATTTCTATATCGATTCTATCGATGAAGCTGAAAGAGTCCTCTGTGAGAAACTCATGCAGACAACAGTAACAGTTGCAAAGGATGTTAAATTCCAGGTAGAGTTCAATCCTTATGAAGTAGCTTCCTACAGACAGATCGGTTATGAGAACAGACAGATGGCAGCAAGCGATTTCAACGACGATAAGAAGGACGGCGGCGAGATCGGTGCAGGCGCTCAGGTCACAGTATGCTATGAGCTTAAGATGAGACAACCCGGTGAGAAGGATAAAGACGGATTAAAGTACCAGGATACAAATCTTTCCGATAAGGCAAAGAACGGTGAGTTCTGCACAGTATCCGTAAGATACAAGGCACCTGACGAGGACGAGAGCAAACTCATCCAGTATCCTCTCAAGGATAACGGCATCAGCAATAAGGATGACTTCTATTTCATCTGCGGCGTCATCGAGACATCACTGGTATTGAGAAACAGCGAGTACAAGGGCTCAGCAACCTACGATTCTGCATATGAACTCGCTAAAACAGGCAGCGCAAACAATAAGTACAGAGAAGAGTTCTGCAGACTCATAAGAAAACTCTCATAAGAAAACTCTCATAAGAATAGAATTCTTCCACTCCTATTAACAAAGGCCCTTCAGGTATATGCCTGAAGGGCCTTTAGATTATCAGCGGTAAAACGAAGATCAGTAATACCAGATAAGATACTGGATCGCTACCTGACCTGCCATTCCGATAAAGAATGTAATGATATTTATCGCCGCGGAGATAAGTATGCACCACCATCTCCACTCATCGACTTTACGCCATCCGAACAGGATATAAATGACTGTAAGGATCACGTGTACGAGGATGCCTCCGAGAAAGAGAATGAGCGGAGTAAAGTCCACAGTATCACCTGCCACCATATGATTGGATGTGACGACAAACAGATACCAGACAAGCGATGTTACTATCGTTGACAATATAAATTGGATAATAAAATACGGCCATTTATTCACAGCTTAAGATCCCCTTCCAATGCACTATACGGATTATTGTAGCATAACGGTCAGATCAGACAATCTTACTCCTTGTCATCAGGGGCTGTCTTCTCGTCTTCTCCCGCTGCCTTATCAAGCCTCTTATGGATGTTATCTATGTCTTCCATCGCTCCGCCGCCATCATCATCGGGAGCTCTGAATCCGCCGCGCTCAACGACTCTTAAGAAAGCATCGACCACATCTTCTGCAAGCTGCGTTCCTCTCGCATTGGAGATAACGGCTACGACCTTCTCAAAATTCATCCTCGCCCTGTAGGGACGCTTTGAATACATCGCATCAAACGTATCCGCCACACCGATTATCTGGGCCACTCTCGGGATTTCTTCACCTGTAAGACCCTGAGGATAACCTTTTCCGTCAGGTCTCTCATGGTGTGATTCCGCACCGACAGAAAGTTCCGGCATGATGCTGATATCCTTTAACACGTTATATCCGAGTGTGGTATGTGACTGGATCTTGTGATACTCATCTACGGTCAGCTTGCCCTGTTTGTTGAGGACTTCGGAAGGTATGCCGATCTTGCCGATATCATGGAGAAGCGCAATATTGTAGTACTTCTCAACCGTCTCATCATCATATCCGAGTTCGCGTGCAAGAAGAGCCGTATACTCGGCAACTCTCTTGGAGTGGCCGTTCGTATATTTGTCCTTCATATCGATCATCTTCGCGAACGCTTCAACGATCTCTCTGATGAGGGTCCTGTTCTCTTCCTGTTTCTTAATGAGAGCAGAGGTCTTTCTCTTAACATAGAAATGAACCAGGGTTACGATCAGGAAATAGAACATCATGATCAATATAAGCCAGAACCAAAGATACTCGCTGAAGCCTCTCTCCTTGACTATCTCGATCCTGTACTCATTGCTCTCTTTACCCATTGAGTCGGATATAGTCATCCTGAATGTATAATATCCGCCCTTGAGGTTCGTATAGTCGATCGGTTTAAGCTCGTTCTTGGTGGTAGTCTTTTTGCTTGAATCAAAACCCACGAGGTAATAATCGACCTTGGGATTCCCCAGCGTATATGAGCAGATGTACGGATATACCGTGATCTTTTTCGTGCCCTTCGGAACCGTTATCACGCCATCTTCCGGATATATCTTTACACCGTCAGCATCGACATAAGGAACGCTCATCCTGATGCTGTTGACACGCTCGAACTGCTTCTCGATATTGACTTTGGTAACGCCTGTAGTGCCTGCGATATAGAGAACACCGTCATCTGTTACACAGCTGTATGAATTTGAATTTGCAATGCTGGGGATGCCGTTATCAATACCATAGAAAACAGGTTCGATCTCTTCGTTCTTTATCAGATCTTCTGCCTTCACGACATAGATTCCGTTGCTGCTGAGTATCCAGACTTCGCCCTGGGAATTCTCATACATATCGAAGTTGTTTGAGAACGGGAAATTATTGATCGTATGGATCTTGTAATCAGTCGTCATGTAGGCTATCGAGTTGCTGGTAACTATCCAGTAGACAGCCTGATCTTTAGCCTTCTTGATCCTCATTACGATATCTGACATCAGGCCGTCTTCAGTTGTTATGTGCTTTATTCCGGATCTTCCGATGACGTAGATCCCGTCGCCGTCGGTACCCACCAGCCTGTCTCCGTTCCTTCCTTCTTCGGCAGTCAGGATCTCGGTATTCTTAATGCCTGATTCCGCACCGTATACCTTCTCAACCTTGTCATTTCTTATTATGGCAAGTCCTCCGGTACAGGAGACAAGGAATGAGCCGTCACCACATTCTGTCACCGCCCTGATCCTTGTGGATGGCAGGCCGTCTGCTTCGCCAAACGTTACGACATTCTCACCGTCATATCTGACAAGTCCCAGATCATTAAATGTGGATATCCATATCCTGTTCCGACTGTCCTTGATTATCGATCTGATCCTTACATGTTCAAGCATGGAAATAAGGTTCAGGTCTCCCAGGTGCTTGCCTGAAGCTGTCCTGGCATCTTTTATCCTGACCCTTTCGACAGGACCGTTCTTATCTATTACTGCAAAGCCGTTGTCCATTCCGATGAAGAGCATGTCTTCGTAATAGCAGGTTGAATTTACAACTGTTTCGCCAAGTCCGTAGTGATCGAAAATATCGGTAAACTGATTCGGAACGACCTTCATTACGCCCTGTTTTGAAGAAGCAAACCAGAGATTGCCCTGATAGTCAGCAGTAACATATTCGACCTTGGAATTCATCGGGATATTCTCAAGTGCTTTGCCTTCGGACTTGCCGTTGGCATAGACATATACACCGTTATCGGCACATACCCAAAGGTCACCGTCGATCATCTTCAGGCAGTTGATCCCGCCTAACCCTTTTACACTTTCCCTGTGGGCTTTAGGGAATCCTTCTGTCAGGCTGCCGTGCCAGATACGGGACTCACTGTCTCCAAGATAAAGGCTGCCTGTTTCTTCAGGATCAGTAAGGATCGTATGTATATTCTCGATCCCGAGGTCATCCTTCCCGCTGAAATACTCAAGCACGCGGCCGTTCTTCAGAGTAAAGATGTCTCCTCCGATGGTTAATGCATAAGTAATTCCGTTGCTGCCTGTCTCAAGATATCTGATATTAGGATCCTTTATCTTTGGATCGGTGATGACTCTGAATTCGCCGTTCTTATCGAAGATGACCGGACCCTGAGAGGTGCCGGCATATACATTTCCGAACTCATCTTCGGCAAAGGATTTTACAAGAGCCGAAGGCATGCCGTCGCGCTTATGGTACATCCTGATACTTCCGAATCTGTCGATCACGGCGGCACCGTTATCGTTTGTGCCGATCCAGAGATTGTCATTGCTGTCAACAAAGAGGCTTACGACACTTGCGATGCCCGTTTTTGAACTGAATCTCTCGAAAGTGGAGCCGTCGTATCTGATAAGACCGCCGTAGCTTCCGATCCATATAAAACCGTCGGATGTCGTAGCTATCGCATTGGCTTCAGAAGTCGGAAGTCCGGTCTTGTTATCGTAGAGAAAAGCCGCCAGGCCTTCACGTTTGCCTGTGGGATCGATGACAAATCGGTCATCGGCTCTTATGCCGGACGGAATGAGCGAGAAAAGAACAACAACGGTCAATACCGCTGCGGCAACAGACCTGGAGATACCAGACAAAATGTCCCGCTTCTGTTTCATAAAATTATTTTAACACTCTATATTATTCTTTTATCATTACAGAGTTAATTAACTGTTAATAATTTAAGAAGTAACCGGATTTCTGCCCGCGGCTCTCTTTTGCCGCCTCTTAAGAAAGCAACAAATCCTTAACCGGAGTGCTGACGTATTAACTAAAACTGTGTGTGGAGTAATAAAATTCCGCAGCCTGAATTATTCACAGAAGATCAGGTAAGATCTGCAAGTGCCCTTTTGCACTCTTCGATGACGATCGCCTTCTCGGTAAGATCCATCTTGCGGTCAGAGGAGGCCTTTTTACTGATGCTCCTTATGCCTTCGGCATCACCTTTGACAAAGAGGTCGTTTATGCTGTTTATCTGGGCCATTATGCTCTGCTTAAGGAGCGTGAAGTAATTCTCTTCTTCCCTGATCACAGTCTCTTTTTTCTTCTCGAAATGACGTCTCCACTTATCGACATTGCTGTCTTTGAAAGTCGTATCTCCGGCATAGATACCGAAGTCCAGCAATCTGTCCCAGGACTCTTCCGGAGTATTCGCAGATTCCCTCTTCATCCTTCTGAGCTTGGATTTGATAAGCGACGTACCCTTCATGTAGACTGCGTATTTATCGAACTTCGAAGGGTCATCAAAGAACAGATAAGTCCAAATTCCTTCGAGGATATACTTTTTATCTTTATGGGCTGATGCGTACTTTTTGGCGAACCTGATGAACTCGACAAACACTTCGCTCCGGTCGGCAAAAAGGTCACGCTCTTCCCTTGAGATATAGTATTTCGCGCCCTGGCCTGCGAAAAAAGAATAGAGCATCCCGCTCATATTCCTGATCTCTTCCATCTTATAGTGGTCCTTGGCGCAGACAAGATCATCAAGAGATATTTTCTCAATGTCTGAACCTTCATATTCACGCGTGAGAACTGACTTGCCGGAACCTGAATAACCGATTACAAAGCAGAGATTTACATTGCCTTCATCAAATGCTTTCTTGTTGTAGTAAAGGTCGGGTTCTGATATGAAGAATGTCTCGTTCACCGGAATGCGGGGCTCGAACTTGAACCTGTAGCTTAACGATATAAACATATCGCAGACATTGCATCCGAAGAACTTTACCGAATAATAATCCGAATACCTTCTCTGCTTCCGGTTAAGCTTCAGATACTTCATGAGCGACTCTATAAGCTCTTCTCTTGAACTTACATCGTCGCTTATGAGGGCAATATCTTTATGCTGCTTTATCTCTTCAAGACTAAGATTGTCATCAGTCAGCAGGGCTTTCATTTACATATCTCCATAAAGATATCAACGTCAGTGCGGTCATATTCCTTGAATCCGCATTCTTCATAAACATGTACCGCGCGCGGGTTATTTGCATACACGCTCAGATAGATCCTGGTAAGACCGAGATTATCAAAACCATATTCAACAGACCTTTTCAGAGCTTCTTTTCCGTAGCCTTTATTCTGCATCTTCGTGGTGATCACGATGCCCCATTCAGCTTCTTCGAAAACACGGTTAAAGAACTCTATGTTGCCGATAAATCTGCCAGTCTTTTTCTCGATCATCGAGAACATCGTCGCATTGTTATCCATCTTGTCACTGATGTATTTTATCTCGTCCTGTTCGGTTAACGGTTCTCTTCTGTCGCCTATGAATCTTGCGACATTCTCGATGTCATTGACCATCTCAAGATATTCCGGCACGAGGTCAAATGACGGTCTGATATAAATAATGTTCTCTGATTCAAACACTGCATCCATAAAGTGAAAACACCTTTCAATCCCGGAAAGATCCCGGATCACTTCTTCTCCGTCTTAGGCTCTTTCTTCAATAGTTTGCGGAAAGCTTCAATACAGCAATTCGGATTAAGGCTGCTCATCATGATCGCATTGTTAGGACGGATGGGCTTAAGAATATAGCCTACGATAACGTTGGTGAAGATCTGTGTTGCCAGTGAAGCAATAGCTGCTCCGTAGATTCCCAGGAACGGTATCAGCGTTACGTTCAAGATGACATTTGCGCCTGCTCCGAAAAGGTTTATGACCCACAGATATTTTTGCTTGTTATTTGCAAGGATCCAGATGTTACGCACTGAACCTAAATAAGAGAACGTCGTATACCAGACTACTATCTGAAGAGCTCCGATCGAGTCATAATACTGCTCCCCGTAGGTGAGGAGGACGATCGGCTTTGCGAATACAGTCATTACAATACTCTGCAGCAGCGAGATGTATATTATGAACGAATAGAGCATCTTAAGACGTTGCTTAAACAGCTCTTCATTAGTCTTCTGGACTTCGAAGATCCACGGTCTGAATGAATCGATGATCGCTGCAAAGAAAAATCCCGTAGCGCCGGCGAGTGTCGCTGCAGTCGAATACAAAGCAGTTGCCGAACTGTCGATGAGGCCCTTAAGCATGATCTTGTCGGTCTCGGCGAAGATCATTACCATCATCGACGACAGAATGTAGTGCTTACCCTTATCGATCAATTCCTTTCCCAATTTAAGCGAGATGGAAAGTTTCTGCGTCTTCTTAAAGTGGTAGATGATATACATTCCGATGGAGCACAGGCAATATTCCAAGGCTGATGAGACTGCAAACCAGTAAACGCTCTTTAATGATACCAGGAGATATATCTTGTATCCGAGGACAACAAAATGAACGATAAGGCTTATGACTGATGAATACTTGGCCATGAGCTTAGCCTGATACCAATAAGACATAAGGTCAGTGGCTTCGAATATCAGTTTTATTCCGTAAAGGGCGCAGATGATCACCGTCTCAGTCTCGCCCGGGTTAGCTACATACGCGAATGCCGTAACGCCGGCGATGCAGGCAAAAGCAGATACGAGGTTTAAGAAAACGCCTGTTCCCATAGCTTTTCCTTCACGCTCGGGATTCTGTACGATCTCCTGGACCATAATGTTTCCGAATCCCAGTCTCATCAGCGGAACAACAAATGAGACTACCGCCATTGCATATGAGATATCACCGAATGATGACTTGCCCAGAAACCTTGCCGTGAGCATGTTAAGAACGAAGCCGAGAATGGACTGTACTAATTTACAGCCTATGATCCACGATGCGTTCCTTGCTACTTTACTTGTCATTTACTTATGCCTCTAATGATTTGTGAAACCAGATTGTACCATAACAGTTTTACCCGTTTGCGGCAAACAGCCTTAAATACTCGGCAAACTTGTCATCTGCGGAAAAACTCTCTGCTCTTTTGGCAAGATCAGCAGGATCAAAGGGTCCGGTCTCACATATACTGATTATCTTTTGTTCAATTATATCGATATCGTCTTCGACAACTACGCCCGTCTTAACGTCAATGATCTCAGGGCTTCCGCCTGTCTTAAACGTCATAACGGGCGTTCCGCAGGCGATCGATTCCATGTTTACCGTCGGATAGTTCTCTTCCCTCGTAGGATTGAAGTACAGGTCAGCGCTGCTATAGATCTCTGCCAGCTCCTTTTGGTTCGAAGTCCTGTGGATGGAGATGATATTATCAGGCAGCATCTTATCGTCTTCGTCATTGGTGCCGACAAGAACGATCTTAAATCTGTCGTCCAGGCGCTTTGCAAGTTCGATGAAAACATCTATGCCCTTGCGCTTCTCCCAGACCGACGCGAGACCTAATATGATGAATTTCCCGTCCAGACCGTGCTTTGCGCGGAAATCGCTCTCTGTGGGCTTAAACACGCCAAGATCTATTCCGTTGTTGATCACCTTGACGGGATAATCCTTAAGGTAGGATTCCTTAACAAGATCAGAGAGCCATACAGAAGGAGTAACGATCGTCATGTCTTTGACGCCCGTAAACCACTTTTTCTTCAGTTCCCACATCTTCTTTGTACGGTCAACATTCGATGCCGGATAAGCATGTATCTGAGGGCAGTCGTGGCACCCTGTCTTCCACTTGCCGCACCCTGCGAGCGTAAAGTAAACGCACTTTCCCGTAAATGACCAGCAGTCGTGAAGCGTCCAGACGACCTTGATGTTGTTCTTCTTGATGAACTTAAAGAGCATCGGGACATTTATGAAGCGGTCGTGAATATTATGGATATGAATGACGTCAGGATCAAACTTCTTAACCTTACGGAGGAAATTCCATGTCGAGATTATCGACAGGCGTCCGTTATAGCCCGTATACTTGCTGAACTTCTTATGAAGATTATGCGAGATCTTATTTCCGATATAGATCGTATTCGCATCAGCCTTTTTATTTCTGCGCGCGTAATAACAGCAGACGGCCTCGTTGCCTTCTGTCCTTGCAAGATCTGCAATCTGAAGCATGATGTGACCCGTGCTTCCGAAGTTGACTGTGTTGATCTCTAAAATCCTCATTCTCGCGCGCTTCCTTAACTCAGATCCTTAAGTTCATTCTTTCCAGTTGATCTTCGGTGCGTGGCAGCGGCGCTGGTCTTCAGGCGGAAGCTGCATGTAATCACCGAACAGTACCCTTAAGCATTCGTCAGTCGCAGGAGCCTTGAATTCGGCATCTTCGAACTGAACCATTCTCGGCGGGAAGAGCGATTCCCTGTGGAATACTTCCTTCATACCGTCGCCCCATACAAGACATGCAACATATTCGGAAGTATCGAAAGGATACTTCTTCGCATGCTTCTCTGTTCTTCCGGTAAGATAGTGCTTAACGGGGAACACCTTATAGAAAGCCTTCATGAGGCCTAACTGCATTCTCTTCTTCTTCGATCTTTTCGAGTAATCCACGATAGTAGCAGCAACCTGCATACCCCAGCAAAAGCGCATGTACTCGACTCTGCGCTTGATCTGACTCTGCTTAGCAGGAAGTCCGTCCAAAGGGAATATGTCGATGTTAACGCCGAACGTCTCACCGAAATCCGCATTCTCGTGAACCTCTGTTCTCGTATCGTAAACCTTCGCAAACGGGAGAAGATAATTATTGTCCTTACGCCATGTCCAGACAGAGAGATTTTCGCCTTTAAATATTTCGAGGAACTTCTCATAGTCGGGCCTGGGCATTGCGATATCGATATCGTCATCCCACGGGATATAACCCTTATGTCTTAACGCGCCGAGATATGTACCGTAGAAGATAAAGTAACGGAGGTTATTCTCGTCACAGAACCTGGCAACAGTCTTAAGTATGTCGAGCATCATTTTCTTTGCTTCGGGAATATCTATCTCTCTCATCCTATCAGTTCCTCCCGCCCTTATTCAGGATATCTATCGAAGTATCTACGACCATATCAGGCGTAGCATCGTCATAGGCTTTGCTTACGATATCGAAATCAACGCGTTTGTCACAGTTGGCATACATCCATTCGCGGATCTTGTCAGTCTCTTCCTCAACCTTGTCCTGACGCACAAAGAGCACCAGCGGATATTTCTTAAGGAGTCCGTATGACAGTTCTTCTTCCGAGAAATAGAAATACACGATCGGATAGCCCGATGCAACGCTCTCGAAGATCTTGCTTGATACGATCTCCTTATCCCTGTTCGCAAGGATTATCTGGATGTTCGCGGAAGCATAATATCTGTCAGCTTCAGTCTTGCCGACTTTGCCGTAGAACTTAATAGCCTTCGGATCTGCCGCCTGCGCCTTCTCGACGTCCTCGACTCCGTTGCCTCTTGCGAAGATATGAAGGCTTACGTCATGATCTGTCTCACCTATCTTCGAAAAAGCCGTGAGCATTGCCTGCGGCGGTCTCATCTGATGGTTGATCTCACCCTGGTAGATCGCATTTATCTTCGTGGGTTCTCTTAATGCAAGAGGCTCGACAGCAGGTCTTTTTACGACCAGCGGATGCTCTACTCTTAAAGTGTTGTCTCTCTTATATTTCTCGAAATACGGCTTCCAGTTATCGATGTAATAGACCATCGAAGAACAGTCGAACATCTTCTTCTCATAGTTCTCCGCATATCTTCTCTTAAGCTTGTGGGTCCATGTGAAGCGGAAGAAATCCCTGTTATCACTGTATCTGTCGTAAAGGAGCGGGAACAGCGGGATGTTATATTTGCTGCAGAACAGATAACCGGCCTTTACGCCTTCAACAGGCATGCAGCACGGAACTACGCAGTCTATCTTAAGTCCGCTTGCGCGAAGGTCTTCAAGCCTTTTGTAAAAGCCTTTCACAAGGCCTTCTTCCATTCCGCTTCTCGTAAAAAGCTTTACCAATGCCCAGTAGATCTTGTTTAAGATGATCCTTCCCTTGCCGTATAAAGAGTGCTCGTTCAGTTCGCGTCTCATCTGGAGATCCTTGAGTCTCTTGCTGGTCGCGCGGTATATCTTCTGTCCTTCGTACTCAACGAAGCTCTCATTGCCGTCGGGGCTCTCGCTGAGCATGTAGACATTATGTCCTTTGTCCACAAAGCACTTTGCGATCTGATATATGCAGTTTCCTGTCGCGGAAAAGTTCGGATAATAACTTCCGGCGATCAATACGATATTGTAGGCCATTTATTTCTTCTCCCCCCGTGACAGCACTTTCTCGTAATAATCCGTCAGCATGTTGCCTGAACCTGCCTTCGAATAAGAGCTGTCTCTTAATATCCTGTTCGCACCCTCGCGGTCAGTATTCCTGCCGATTGCATCGATGATCGCCGAAGCCCAGGAATCAATACTGTCTTCGAGCGGCAGGAAAGTTACATCTCCCGTTATGTTTACTTCAGACGGGAAATTGGATGAGACTACACAGGGAAGTCCTGAAGCCTCCGCCTCTATGCATGCAAGGCCAAAGCCTTCGCCTTTGCTCGGCAGGAAGAAGGTATCCATTCCCTGGTAAAGATAATTAAGATCGTCTCTGCTTCCGAGCATGCGCACCCTGTCAGAAAGCCCTTTCTCCTCAATGGAGTTTTTGAGCTGTCCTTCGAGAGGACCGCTTCCGATCCACCAGTATTCTATGTCAGATCTTCTCTTCAGGACTTCTTCCATTACGTTCAATGCAAATACCGGATTCTTTGCTTCTGCAACACGTCCGACCGTGCCGACAACGTATTTCCCTTTTACGTTTTCCTTCGCACGGATCTCATCACGCTTAACGCTGTCAAACTTTAAGACATCAGTGTCTATGATGTTCGGAATGACGGTAAATTCCTTATCGCCGAACATCGCTTTGCCGGCTACGGAAGAACATGCCGTAAAATGCGTTGCCTTCTTTAACAGAAGCGGCAGAAGGAGCCTGTTGATCTTCTCCTTGATGCCTGTCTCGCCTAAGTTTATCGCATGCGAATGAAGGATCCTTACGGGAACCTTTTTCTTCGCATACTTCATAATCGGCAAAGACTTTAAGATGATATTGTCATGGATGATATCGTAATCGTGTTCTTTGATTACTTTTTTCGCGAGCTTGATATGCTTAATCGGATGCTCAAGAAGAGGTCCTAAGAAGAATACCTCCGAGCCGTTCGCCTTTACTTCATCGATATAAGGGGACTCGACATAAGACAGCGTAACGATATCGATCTTGACCTTCTTGTGATCGACATTACGGTAATAATTCATCACGAAGTTCGTAACGCCGCTTGAAACGCGGAGATTCGGAACCATCATGAGAACTTTTATCTGCCTGTCATCCATATTATCCCTTTATTCCCTTTACACCTTCTCGAAAAATGTATCAGGCCTGTCAGGATTAAAGATCTCGTTGCAGGTCATGACAGTTACGAGGTCTTCCGTATCAGACAGATTGATGATGTTATGCGTCCAGCCGGGTATCATGTGGACCGCTTCGATCTTATCTCCGGACACGTCAAACTCAACCGTCTCACCGGTGTTGATATTGCGTTCCTGAATAAGGGCATGACCTTTAACGACAATGAAGAGTTCCCACTTTGAATTGTGCCAGTGCTGGCCCTTTGTGATGCCGGGCTTGCTGATATTTATGGATACCTGACCGCAGTCTTCTGTATGAACGAGTTCTGTAAACGAACCCCTGTCATCGACATTCATCTTCAGCGCATACTTGAACTTGTCTGCGGGAAGATAGGAAAGATAAAGGCTGTAGAGCTTCTTTGCAAAAGATCCTTCAGGCATCTTGGGCATCATGAGTGTCTTGGGCTGGTTCTTAAACTGCTCTAAGAGATCAACGATCTCGCCAAGAGTAACCTTGTGTGTTACGGGGACAAAGCAGAATCTTCCGTCTTCTTTTGCAACGGTCTCTACGCCGTCAAATTCGCAGTGCTGCTCCTTGCCTTCGAGAAGGTCGAACATGCCTTCAACAAGGTCATCGATATAAAGGAGTTCAAGCTCTGTGGAGCGGTCATTTACGGTGAATTCCTCATCGTTTGCGACAGCCCAGCAGAAAGTGGATACCGCGGAATTGTACTTGGGTCTTGAATGCCCCATGAGATTAGGGAAACGGTAGACTGCAACCTTCGCACCTGTCTCTTCCCCGTAGAAGAAGAAAAGGTCCTCGCCTGCCTTCTTGCTGCGGCCGTATTCCGAATCGCCAAAACGCCCGGAAAGTGTTGCCTGGATCGAAGAACTGAGCATTATCGTTGCTTTGTTTCCGTGTGCTTTAAGGCATTCCAAAAGCTCACTTGCAAAACCGAAGTTGCCCTTCATGAATTCTTCGGGATCCTTCGGACGGTTTACTCCTGCAAGGTTAAATACAAAATCACAGTCCCTGCAGTAATTATCAAGATCAGCAGGGGTTGAATCAATGTCATATTCATAGATCTCATCTACCTGAATTCCCGGTCTGGTCTTGTTCTTGCCGTCTTTAATGTTCTTCAGGTTATTGACAAGAGCAGTACCGACCATGCCCTTAGCGCCTGTTACGAGGATCTTCATGAATCCTTCCTCCAGACCATCTTATTTACTACGCCGACATAAGACTGAATGATCTTAACGACTTTGTCAGATACATTCTCATCTATATAATCCGGAACAGGGATTCCGTTGTCACCGTTTGCAACCATCTCTACGGCCGTATCGACTGCCTGGAGAAGTCCTGTGGTGTCGATGCCGGAGAGAATAAAGCAGCCCTTATCGAGCGCCTCAGGGCGCTCTGTGGAAGTCCTGATGCATACTGCAGGGAACGGATTGCCGATAGATGTAAAGAAGCTGCTCTCTTCAGGGAGCGTGCCGCTGTCAGATACTACAGCAAACGCATTCATCTGCAGGCAGTTATAGTCGTGGAATCCCAGAGGCTCGTGCTGGATTACTCTCTTGTCGAGTTCGAATCCTGAAGCCTCAAGTCTCTTTCTTGAACGTGGATGGCATGAATAGAGGATAGGCATATCGTACTTTTCTGCCATCTTATTGATTGCGGTAAACAGGGATAAGAAGTTCTTCTCCGTATCGATATTCTCTTCCCTGTGAGCTGAGAGGAGTATGTACTTGCCCTTCGTAAGGCCGAGTCTGGCATGTACATCTGATGCCTTGATCTTTTCGAGATTTGCGCGGAGGACTTCTGCCATCGGAGAACCTGTTACGTAAGTTCTCTCCTTGGGAAGTCCGCAGTCTGCCAGGTAGCGGCGTGCGTGTTCGCTGTATGCGAGGTTAACGTCGGAAATGATATCAACGATGCGGCGGTTGGTCTCTTCAGGGAGGCACTCGTCCTTGCATCTGTTGCCTGCTTCCATGTGGAAGATCGGGATGTGAAGTCTCTTTGCGCCGATTACGGAAAGGCAGGAATTCGTATCGCCGAGAACAAGTACTGCATCAGGCTTTAATTCAGCCATAGCCTTATAGCTTGCAGCGATGATATTGCCCATCGTCTCGCCTAAGTCAGCGCCTACTGCATCGAGATAGAGCTCAGGATCTTCAAGATCCAGATCCTTGAAAAATACGCCGTTGAGATTGTAATCGTAATTCTGGCCCGTATGAACAAGAAGCGTGTCGAAATACTTTCTGCACTTCTTGATAACAGCTGCCAGACGGATGATCTCGGGACGTGTGCCCACGATAATCATCAGCTTGATCTTTCCGTTATTTTTCCAGTTCGCTTCACCCATAAAACTTCTCCAATCTGATATATAGATGTTTATCTATCTTTACTTTACCGCCGTTCCGTCTTCGATATCAGCATCATCCGGAACTTTAGCTCCTGTCGATATTGTTACTGTCGATCCTATCCGTACGCGCTTTCCCACATGCGTTAATGCCCTTACTACGGAATTGGCATAGATAAGACAGTAATCTTCTATGACGGAATCGTGATGCGCTTCAACGCCCGAATTAAGGATCGTTCCGCTGCCTATCTTCGCATTGTTCTGAACAACCGCATTGTTAAGGATCACGCAGCCTGTTCCGATCTCGGCATAAGGACTTATATATGCGGATGGATCTATAATGTTCGGGAAAACATATCCGATGCTCTCCGCATCCTTGTAGATCTTCTCGCGCAGTTTATTGTTGCCGATGGCAACTACCAGGAGCTTATATTCGGAAATGAACCTATCGAGTTCTGTTGTCCTTCCGATTACGGGAGTGCCGTTTACGAGAGTTCCTATCTCGGGGCCGTCATCGATGAATGCGCAATCGTATTCAAGGACTGCATGTTCCAATACGACTCGTCCAAAACCGCCGGCACCGACTAACAGAAGCTTATCTCTCATACACTTCCCCTGTGATCAAACGTGGCTGATCCCGTTCAGTTCCTCTTGAACATAATCTGTTGTTAAGATCTTCTTTACTACGCCGTCAACATCAAGTCTTATAGTGTTGTGTGATGTGTAGCTCTCTTCTGCCTGTGTCTCGACCTTGCCCTGTACGAAGAACTTATCGTAGTTAAGGTCTCTGTTGTCAGCAGCAACACGGAAGTACTTGCCCATATCTTCGGATCTTAATCTCTCTTCACGTGTCATGAGAGTCTCATAGAGCTTCTCGCCGTGACGTGTTCCGATGACATTCGTACCCGTATCGCCGAAGAGCTGCTGAACACCCTTTGCGAGATCGCCGATCGTGGAGGCATCAGCCTTCTGGATGAAGAGATCTCCGGGGTTGGCATTATTGAATGCGAAACGAACGAGATCGACTGCCTCGTCAAGATTCATGAGGAAGCGTGTCATCTCGGGATTTGTGATAGTAATGGGATTACCGCTCTTTATCTGGTCGATGAAGAGAGGGATTACAGAACCTCTTGAGCACATAACGTTGCCGTATCTTGTGCAGCAGATGACCGTACCGCCGCGCTCTGCAGCAACACGGGCATTGGCAAAGATAACGTGCTCCATCATGGCCTTTGAGATACCCATTGCATTGATCGGGTAAGCGGCCTTATCTGTCGAGAGGCATACGATCCTCTTAACGCCTGCATCTATTGCAGCGTGAAGAACGTTGTCCGTACCCTCTACATTTGTCTTAACAGCCTGCATCGGGAAGAACTCGCAGGAAGGAACCTGCTTCAATGCTGCAGCGTGGAAGATGTAGTCGACACCGGGCATTGCGTCTGCAACGGATCTCGGATCTCTTACGTCGCCGATATAGAACTTTACCTTTCCTGCATGTTCAGGATGCTTGGCCTGCAGTTCATGCCTCATGTCATCCTGCTTCTTCTCGTCTCTTGAGAAGATCCTGATCTGACCGATGTCAGTCTCCAGGAAATGCTTCAAAACCGTGGAACCGAAAGAACCCGTTCCACCCGTGATCATCAATGTTGCTCCGTTAAATTCAGACACAGTTCATCTTCCTTTACTTTATAATTTTTAAAATAATATTATATAACAAAACGGGCGTATATAAAAACGCCCGATTTACTATTCTTTCCAATACGCCTTGAACGAGTGGTGTGTCACCCTCTTCTCCTCAGGCGGAAGCTGCATATAGTCGTGATAAAGACTCCTTAAGTATGCCTCATAGCCTACAGGCGCGCTGAAGGTATCGCCCTCAAACTCAATATCCGTAACATCCGCAAAAGCCTCTTTGGGAAGGATCTCACGCTCCCTGTACTGGCCCATGACGCATCCTGCAAACTTGGAATCCTCAAATGAATACTTGCTGCACAGGCGTCCGATCCCATCAAAATACATCTTTCTCGTCAATTTTGAATAGACCATCTTGATGTTCTTGGCGATCTTCTTCGGGCTCTTCGGAGAATAGAAGAAAAACTGGCAGTAATTGCCGAAGTGGTCGTTGTGATGGACCTTGCGGAGGATTCTTTTCGCGCACTCCATCGTATCTCCCAAGCTCTCGAAAGGGAAAACATCAACGAATACGCCCATGCCTTCAGTATCTCTTATCAGCTGCTCTTTCAGAACGGTTGCTGTGTCGACGACCTTCGCATAGGGATTCCTGTATTCTTTGTTGTTCTTATATGTTATGAGCCTGTACCTGCCGTCAGCAGGGAACTCCTTAAGGAAAGTCTCATAATCATCCCTGAGCAGGCCGATATCGATGTCATCATCCCAAGGGATAAAGCCCTTGTGCCTTACGGCTCCGAGCAAAGATCCGCCGCAAAGAAAATACTTGAGGCCCTTTGCATCGCAAAAGTCCCTTATCGCCCTTAATATGTCGAGCTCGGTTCTCTTAAGTTCCTCTGTGGTCAACTCTTTCAAAGATAAGACTTCCCTCCGGCTGCTCTTCTTTCCGCAGCCGAAGACATTATATCATTTATATGGTCAAATTCAGGTTAAATATAAGGCAACGCCCGTATCATCCTCTGGTGCCGGACGCATACTCGTTCATGTTGAAATCAATGACTTCGCGCATGGGCTGGATCAGCGATCCCTCATATCTTACATTCCACTGGACGTCCCGGCTCATCTTACCGTCTTTTATGCCATCAATGTGATCGCCGCTCTTTATCGGATTCTCGCGGGCGAACATGTAAGACAGAACATTATATGCGTGATTGACCACCCCGTTTGGATCCATCCCGTGGAAATGATACTGCAGATCAGGCATAAACAAAGCTCCCATCCCGAGTGTATCGACAATCATGTCATCCGTGTCCTGGATATTAAAGAATCTGACATTTACCGCATAGTAAATGAACTTGTCTTCTTTAGGAACATTGCAGTTGACCAGCGCTTCTCTGGTGTACATCTTTTTCGATGTCTCGAAAACAACAGCCTTGCACGACGGGAATATTTCCAGTAACGCATCCACATAATCAACGATCAGTTCAGCACGTTCCAGATAATGGAGACCTGCCGCCAGCATGTCACTCGCAAATACCTGATACTTGCAGATACTTAAGATCTCATCGGCTTCAGGGCAATCCCATGTCTGTGACATTTCCATCTCATCCATCACCGGCTTAGTGACCTCTGTTGCTGCCGAGAACATGAGTAAAGGAGGCACGTCCTTATTATCTTTCTCATAATGAACGCTGTATCTCTTGGCAGCAAAACCCGCGCTCGAATCATCATAAGAGTAGCAGTCAATATCACCTAAATGCTTATTCATAGCACTTAACACAAGATCCTTGTCAGGCATTGAGCAAGGCTCTTCCATGAGCAGATGAATAATGAAAACCGCACCTGCCGGAGCACTTTTCTGCTCAAGATCCTGTTCGAATACTTCGCCTTCATTATTGTTAGTATTTTCCATAAAGCAGCTCTCCTTTAGCCTTTTACATCACCTGCCGGCTGTATATGTCACTTTCCTTTCAAATTACCATACTTCAATCGTCTGCTTAAAGACATCTACTCCGTCTTTGCCTGATGTGATAGTAATCCTGCTGGGGATTACGCTCTTGCCCTTATATTCGGGCTTGCAGTTAAATGACTTTGCCTTCCCCTGCTCGACAAGACTTACCAGGATATCGTCATATCCCTCTTTGATCTTATTAATTCCTACAGGCACGTACAGGATATTACGGGGATCATCAGTGCCGCCAAAGACAGGCGCCATTATGTACATCCTCTCAAGATTGCCCTTCCTGCACTCTTCCTGAGCCTTGCTGACCGAATCGATCTCCTCAAAGCTGACAGGCTTTTTCTTCTTAAACGCATCAAACAGTCCCATTTCGTTTCTCCTTCTCTATTTACATTCTCATTAGTCTTCCTTGTATATGAAGAGCAAAAACATAGATATAAGCACCAGGATCATTGCTGCAATCACAAAGTACGTGCCGGGGCCATTGGAAACCTCCCGGATCACCAATGCCTCCATAGTTGAAAAAGACGGATCCAATTTCCGTAATGTTTCCACTGATGTGTTTAGATCAACCGGATTATTCAGCATAAAGAGTAATCCCCAGACCGAACAGGCTACATTTAGCAGTGCCGTTACCGCATAACCGATCTTCTTTTTTATGAATATAACGGAGATGATGATCGCAGCCGCCGAAACGAGGATCGCAATCCCGCTGAACGTCTTAACAAGCGACAAAAAACTTGTACCCGTAACTTCGACACCATTTGAGATTCCGTCACAACTTACGGTATAGAAAGGAATCAAAACTGATATGCATGAGAAAACAGCTGACAAAATAAAGAATAGTTTTCTGGTATTCATACGGTTTAAGCACCTCCTATTATTCTCTAATTCGATTGCCCGCAATCTCTGTTTATATTATCAGATAGCACATTCCTCACAAAACAGACCTTTTTCTCGTTGCAAAGAACATTCTCTCAAATCAAAAAACTTAAAATTCGCTCTTGACATTATGAGTATATCATACCATAATGTAAATGGTACAGATGACCATTAGGAGATATTCATGAAAAAGAAAAATATCATATCTAAAGAAGAGAAAGAATTCCTTGAACAGTATGACGTTACCAAGTTTGAGCGTCCTTCTGTAACAGCGGATATCGTTATCTTCACACTGGATTCTTCTGATGAGCTCAATATCCTTCTGATCAAGCGCGGCGCATTCCCTTACAAGGACTGCTGGGCTATTCCGGGAGGCTTTCTCGAAGCGGGCAAAGAGTCCATCGATGAAGCTGCGGCAAGGGAACTTAAGACCGAGACAAATGTAGATAATGTTTATCTCAAGCAGCTCTATACGTTCGGGGATCCCGGAAGAGATCCCAGGACCACCGTAGTATCTGTTGCTTATACTGCGCTTGTGCCGAAGCACAAACTCAATATAAAAGCCGGTGATGACGCCAAAGAGGCTAAACTTTTCGCGATCAAATATGACGTTAACGGCATCATCTTCACAAATGGGAATAAGGTAATTACCGAAAGTGATCTTGCGTTCGATCACGCTGAGATCATTAAGATGGCCATCACCAGATTGAGGAATAGGATAGATTATGAAGATGATGCCTTTAACCTCTTAAAAGACAAGAACGAATTCACGATATCGGAACTCAAGAGGATCCACGAGACCATAAAGAACCGTACTTTGGATCTCCCGAATTTCCGCAAATCATTCTTAAGGGACTATGTCTCAACAGGCAAAGTGACAGAACTCAATAAGACTATTACTTCAAAAGGAAAACCTGCAAAGCTCTATAAGTACATGGAGTAATCCAGCCTCATCTTTCGGAGAAAAGCCTCATCGGCATTCCTGATCGTAGGAATATGGATAAAGACGGCTCTCCCCTCAAA
>JAEFBA010000119.1 GCA_016292145.1 Saccharofermentans sp. | reverse complement strand
GCCTCGAAGATGCCGACAGGGCACTTCTGAAATACCCCAATGACTATGGGATCTTAATGGTCGCGGCTTCGATATATGCCTGCTTTGGCACTGAAGAAAAGAACAGAGAGTATAAGCAAAGGGCAATCGAACTTTACAAGAAAGCACTTGATGTAATCCCTTCGGGAATCGATCCGAAATACGGAGAACTGATGATCCGAAAATTCATTGCTTTTATGTACCATTCCATCGATGAGAAAGAACAGGCCAGCCGGATCCTTAAAGAAAATAATGAAGCGGGCATCTTCAATGCCGAGATCGGTCTGATGATGGCATTGGATGGCGATAAAAGTAATGAGTGCAGGAAATATCTTATGGACAGTTGTATCCAGTCGATATCCAACATACTCAACATGTCCATCGGCTTCATTGTTTTCTATATCAACTGCGGTGATCTCGAGAAGGTGAGATCAGTCTCAAAGTGGTGCATCGATTATCTTGACAGCCTGAACGCCGGCAATGTGATCAATTATCTGGACAAGGTGAAATGCGCATTTTTGACTTGTTACGGTTATGCAATCTTCCGCCTGGAAGGCGAGGAAAAAGGCGAAAAGCAGCTCGTCAAGGCGAGAAACCTGGCCCGGAAATTCGATGCTTCACCGGATTATTGTATCTACACAAAATTCTACGATTCAAAAGAAAAAGCGGGCTCATATGACGCGTTTGGAAAGACTGCCAATGAAGCGATTGAGACAGCACTTGATTTCATAAAGGACCGGAAGTTCAGGTCGTTATGGGAAAAGATTAACGGATAAAGGGATCCAAAATACAAACTTGATCCGGCAGGTGGAACTGAAAACACGGTTCCATATATATAACTGCGTCAATTTTATTTAGGAGGAAAATTTAAATGAAGATCAGAGACATCTATTTGAGAAGACCTTTCCCGGCAGTTTCATTGATCATCGCAATGCTGTGCATCGGTATTACATTGATCTCTTTTCTGATACCGTCTTTGCTCAGGTCATTTGCCTTTGTATATCCGCTAAAAAACCCGTGGCAGCTGATAACATACATGTTTGAACACTATACACCTCAGGAACAGATCCCGCCGGAATCAGGGATTAACTCAATGAGACTTTCCATAGGTCATTTGGGTTTCAATCTTCTGCTCGTCCTCCCTTTCGGTGTTATGGTCGAAAAGGTGATCGGAGCAAAGAGGTTCCTGATCTTATCAGCAGCGGCATGGCTGGCTAATATCACAACCATTTATATAGTTTGTTCCGCTTTGCTTCCCGAAGGCGAAGAAACTATGGTCAAGGGCGCTTCCGGTCTGGCATTCGCATATGTTCCTGTCGGGCTGTATATCTTTTTCGTTTTGGGAAAACGGTTCGGATTCGGGAAGTTATTTAAGCAGGTGTCGTTCTATCTGCTCATGCCGATCGCCATTACGACTCTTGTGTTCGCGTGCAGCCCGAGCATTGCAGGAACAACAAATGTCTGGTCAATGCTGCTGCATCTGATAGGCATAACCTGCGGTGTTGCTTTCGCTGTTATATTTAGAAAAGCGATCAGGAGCTGCTTCGATTCGATGGTATTTGAAAGATAACAGTATCCCGAATATAACCAACCAAGAACTCGACCCCGGAACAATAATTTCGGGGTTTGTTTATGAATAGTCAGGTTTGCCTGTGGTTAGTGCAGCATCGGACTTCGGCATATATCATTTAGGTAATAAATTTGTTCAGATGCGCCGGAATGCTACAGAAAACTGAGGAAGGCCGGGTTATTTAAGATGCAGCGTTTCTCACATACATCAACTGTTTAAAGCTGCCGCCGCGATCTATCAGACGGGTTTTATCTGTCAACTCAAAGCCGCACTTCTTATAAAAAGCACGCGCATTAAGGTTTGCTTCCAATACCCAAAGCACGATAGGACAATCCTCATATTCTGAAAATATATACTCAAGAACTTTGCGGCCAAAACCGCGCCCTCTGTATTCTTCAAGTATGTAGATGCTCGCGATCTCAATATCGTTTCCGTTCAAGGCCAGCTTCACTATTCCGGCTGCCTGATCATCATCTTTCAAAAGCAGATAGACACAATGCCTGTCATTCAAAGAACTAAGGAACTCTTCCCGTCTTGCTGAAGGTGAATCTGAATCCAAATATTCCTGACTGAAAACGCCTTGATATGTTTGCTTCCACGCGGCTGAGTGAACTTCACCAATGATGTCTGCATCTTCTTTTTGTGCGCGCTTGATAACCATCTTCAATCAGTGGGGCTCCTTCTCTGTCTGTTGTATTCAAAAGTCATAAATGGTGCTGCATCGGGCTTCGGCATATATCATTAAGTTAAAAAATATGCTCAAAAGTGTTGGTATAAAGGTCGGCGCCTCCCATTCGCCGCGCAACCCGTTAATTTCAGTGCATATGCTTTGTCTATGCGGTATGCCGGTAGCATATGACCGAACTACAGTATAGCAATGATATAATTAAATCATAAGTGTTTTGATGTTTACCTATGACTCATATTATAATTCGAAAAAGATTAGAGACTTTGCAGACGAACTCCGGATAGTTGATAATTCAAATTCAATAGAAGAGATTACTTTCAGAAAAGAGATATAAGCCCGTTAAGCATCGCTGCCTCCACACCTGAAGAAAAAAGTATTCTCAATTGTTGACAAGTATACTTGGCAATGCTAGAATTCAAATTGCCAAGTAAACTTGGCGAAGCAGATTTGAATTTGGAGGAAATAGGAAATGGATAAAGACGAGATTTTAATGAAGAGTCGTATGGAGAACAAGGGCCGTGATATGCCTAAGATCGAAGAGAACAGGAATTCGGCAAGATTTGCAATAATACTCGGTTTTCTCTTTATGCTCGTTATCGGTGTTCTGAGTCTTATTGCACAAAGCAAGATGATCTATGGTGTTGTGGCCACGGAGTTCTGCATTGTTTTCGCAATGAACATCTATAATGCCGTCAAAAAGAAGGAACGCAAATACATCATACTGACGTTCACGACCGGTCTCGCATTTGTAGTATTAACGTATATGACGATCTGTGAGATCTTTCAGTTCTATCCCTTGAGGTAAGAGAAAATGGACGATTCACTGGTATTAAAAAACAGATTAAAGGAATACCGCAAAGAGCAGAACCTGTCACAGGACGAACTGGCCAAAATGGTCGGCGTGTCAAGGAACACCATCAGTTCAATCGAGACTGGACAGTTTTGTCCGACTGCAAAACTTGCTTTGGTAATCTGCATAGCACTTGATAAAAAATTCGAAGATGTTTTCTATTTTGACTAGTATAATCATATATGGGGATAAACTATCAGAGGAATAAAAATGGAAAACAACTACAAGATCCTTATTGCAGATGATGAGCCGGATATACTTTCTCTTCTTGAGAAGACGCTGAAGCTTGAAGGATTTAACAACATCATCAAGGCACAGAACGGAAATGATGCAGTGACGCTTTGCAGGACGAAGAACCCTGACGCGGTGGTCCTGGATATCATGATGCCCGGAATGGACGGATATGAGGTGTGCCGGAAGATACGCGATTTCTCGATCGCGCCCATTCTCTTCCTGTCATCGAAAAATGATGAAGTCGACAAGATCTTAGGGCTTGCCGTAGGCGGAGATGATTATGTCACAAAGCCGTTCAGCCCTAAAGAAGTCGTTTACAGGGTAAAGGCGCAGTTAAGGCGCGCATTGTACGGGAAGGGCACCGGCACTGATCCCATCCGGATCGGCAAACTCGTTATCGATCCTGACAGGTGCGAAGTAAGTGTGGACGGAAGAATGGCAGAGCTCACAGCCAGAGAATATGAAATGCTCAAAGTTCTTGCAGAGAACAAAGGCCATGTGTTAAGCAGGGAGCGGCTTTATGAGAGAGTCTGGGGCGAAGAGAGCTTCGGATGCGACAACACCATAATGGTCCACATACGCCACCTCAGAGAGAAGATCGAAGCAGATCCCAATGATCCCAAGTACATCATCACACTTAAGGGTCTGGGTTATAAGCTCGTGGATCCGGATGAGAGATGAGACCTGATGAAAGATAAGAAGAAATATGACCTGTTCATAAAGACGCTGGTCTTATATGTATCCCTGATCGTGATCATCGTCGCAGCCTGCATCGGGCTGTTCTACTATGTCTTCTCGATACCTGAGCCTGACGGCATCAGTATCGCAGACTGGCCGCAGAGATTTACCAATGATTTCTCGTTCTGGGTGACAGTTGAAGAAGGCGGGGTAAAGGTCAGTGACAGCGGCCTTAAAAGGCTTGATGAATACGGCCTCTGGGTGCAGTTCCTTGATGAGAATGGCGATGAGATCTTCTCGCATAACAAGCCGGACACATATCCAGATAAATACAGTGTCTCAGAGTTATTCGCGCTTACAAAGAGCGGATATCAGAACGGCTATACCGTCTTCATGAGCACAACAAAAGGCGGTATGGAAATAAGTTATCTGGTGGGCTTTCCGTATGATATCGGAAGCTATCAGCTCTGGTATAACGGACAAAGGGTAATGCGCTTGTCGCCCGTTGCAAAGATCACTGCAGTCGCAGGACTCATCCTGATCGCAGGAATCCTTCTGGCGTACAGCATTTGGCTGTCGAGAAAGCTTGCAAAGGTCACCAAAGGCATCGGCGAACTGTCAGACCGCAAGTACCGGAAGATCAGTGAGAAAGGCTCATTCGGCACTGTTTTCGAAGCGCTCAACAAGGTCGACGATGACTTAAGGAATGCGGACAGGATCAAGGAAGAGACTGACGCTGCGCGCAAAGAATGGATCGCCAACATCACGCACGATCTCAAGACCCCGTTATCGCCTGTCAAAGGCTACGCGGAGCTTCTTGCTGACGGCACGGAATTAAGCTCTGAGGATGTCCGCGAATACGGCCGCATAATACTTAAGAATACCGATCATACAGAGCGTCTCATAAACGACCTTAAGCTTACTTATCAGCTCGATTCGGGTTCTGTTCCGTATGCTCCCAAGCCGGTGTCTCTTACCCGCCTTGTGAAGGAATGGGTTATAGACATCATTAACGATCCGGCGTTCTCATCAAGGGATATCAGCTTCGAAGGTGATGAAGATATCATCTGTTCCATCGACCCGACGCTTAT
>JAEFBA010000118.1 GCA_016292145.1 Saccharofermentans sp. | reverse complement strand
AGCGCATGCTACTGTTACGGGAAAATGTGTGAAGGCTGCAACGCTTTATGCGGCAAGGTATTTCATGCGCCTGAAGGCAAAGAATGCCCGATCTATCATTGTTCCAGGATCGAAAACGGGTTTAAGTCATGCGGTGAATGCAGCAACCTTCCGTGTGATCTGATACTTGAAACCAGAGATCCCAATATGTCAGAAGAAGAGTTCATGAAAAATGTGGATGAACGCGTAAAGAGGCTTAAGGGCTGAGCTGATGGCTTTGACTTTAAAAAATATTGAAAAATAAGCTATAATTGGCATTAAAATATTCTTCAACTAATAAGTCAGTCTATTGAAGCGGAAGGGTTCATCCGGATGAATAAAAAGCAGCTGTCAATTTCATATCCTTTTCTAAGACGGTGCGCTCTGATATTCGTTCTGTTGCCTTTATTCTGTTTCTTTTTGGGCTGGCTTAAATGGTACTGGGCAGTCATTACATGCATAGCTTTGGTCTTGTGCATGCTGTTAGCAGACCCAAACGGCAAGATAGGCGGATTCTTTAAAAAGAAGGCAGTTCCTGAGAAGCCGGATGATCCTGACAACCTTGTGATATCCGCGAAGCTTTTGACCCTTATCGTATTGATAACTTGTGCTTATTTGATCTTCTGCGGAGTCGGAAGGCTTTGGGCCCAAAGTGATGATTATCTGTGGAGAAATGCGATATTCAGAGATCTGATAACTCATGACTGGCCGGTATATTACGACAGATACGACGGAGCGCTCTCATATTACATCGGCGCCTGGCTTCCGGCTGCAATTCCGGGGAAGATCGCTTTCCTGCTGACATCTGATTCGGAAGTAGGTTTCAGAGTCGGAAACATCTTCATCCTGATCTACTATACGATCGGTCTAAGCATACTGTTCCTGCTGCTCATGATGTATTTCAAAAAAACAGATACAAAGAATGTGCTTTTCATCATTTTGGGATTTGTTTTCTTTTCCGGCATGGATATCGTCGGCAAAGAATTTAAGGTTGATTATGACCACATCGAATGGTGGGCGAGATCTTACCAGTATTCGTCTTTTACAACATGTTTGTGCTGGGTATTCAATCAATCTCTTATCCCATGGATCTGCACTATGTTGCTGCTTCATGAGAAGACCATATCCAACTTTGTCCTGATCGGAATGGCTTGCCTGTTTGCCGGACCGTTTCCGTTTATCGGGTTTTTCATCTACTGTGTTGCGATCGGAATAAAGCGTCTTGCGGAGATGATAAAAGCAAAGAATGGGAAGCTTTATCTTCAGGAACTGTTCTCGGTTTCCAACATATGCTCGATCCTCTTTATTTTCCCGGCCGTCGGAACGTATTTCACATCCAATACCATGATGAGCAGCCAGAATTCAAAGACATTCTTTTTACCCCCGACATGGGTATATGAGAACTATGTGCTGTATTTTCTGTTCCTGCTGATCGAATTCGGTATCTATGCTTTACTGGTTTTGTTGTCTAACAAACGTAATTATCTGTTCTACGTTACTTTGCTCCAGCTCTCGGTCTTCCCCTTGTTCGGCCTTGGCATTCACTCGGATTTTACGATGAGAGCGTCTATTCCCGGGATCTTCATGATGTTTGTATTCTGCTATCACTATCTGCTTAATAACTCTGCTCTGATACCTGCGAAAAAGACAGGTGTGAAAGAGACGTTCTTTAAGAGATTCGTGTCCAGAGTCAATATCCTTTACGTGACACTTGTGCTTCTTCTGACCCTTGGCGCCGTAACACCCGGCATCGAGCTTTGGAGAGGTGTAACACGTGTGCGTGACAGGGGAATAGACGATTATCTTTCCGACTGCATCATCACGTTGGATCAGGACTCCAACCCGCTGCCGCATGAAGAGGCTTGGCCGCCAACGAATTTTGTCGCGGTAAATTATGAAAACACCTTATTTTTTAAGGTTTTCGCGAAAAGATAAACAGCATAAACCTCTTAAGGTTCCTTGTACGCCGGCTGATGCCGCTTATATTAGTTTTAAAATAAGAAAAATGATATAATATTGTCAATTATGCTTTACAGGGCCTGTTCTGGCCACGGCATTAATTACTATCACCGAGCGGACGGAAGGGACATTTAGGATGAATAAAGGGGAAGTATCAATTTCTTATTCAAGGTTAAGACTGATCTCCCTTATATACATTGCTTTGCCTTTGTTCTGCTTTTTTATCGGATGGCTTAAATGGTATTGGATCATCTTATCCTGTATAGCGCTCTTTGTTTGCATCGGAAGTGCAGATGACAACAGCAGGCTTAACAGACTGATCTTCAGAAAGAAAGCAAATAAGACTGATGCTGACCCACTGAGTGATAAGAAGCTGGTTATCTCGAAGAAACTTCTCATCACGGTCATAGTTATCACTTTGGTCTATCTTATATTCTGCGGAATCGGAAGACTCTGGGCGCAGAGCTCTGATAATCTGTGGAGAAATGCGATCTTCAGAGACGTTATCGTGCGTGACTGGCCGATCTATTATGACAAGTACGACGGCGCGCTCTGTTACTATATCGGAATGTGGCTGCCTGCAGCGATTCCGGCAAAGCTTGTTTACCTTATTAGCGGAAGCACAGAAGCGGCCTTCTTTACCGGCAATATATGCTTCCTGATATATTTCGGAATCGGCATGTGCATATTGTTCCTGTTGGTCCTTATGCATTTGGATGCAACAAAACCCAAGCAGGTTCTCATGACCGTCATAGGTTTTATCTTTTTCTCGGGAATGGATGTTCTGGGAGTTCTCGTACTGGAGACTTATCAGGATTTTGCCGATATGCATTTGGAGTGGTGGGCAGGATTCCAGTATTCTTCCCTGACTACCTGTGTAGGATGGGTATTTAACCAGGCTCTCATTCCGTGGATCTGCACGGCGCTCCTGCTTCACGAGAAGAAACTGTCGAATTATGTATTTATCGGAATGGCTTGTCTGTTCTGCGGACCGTTCCCGTTTATCGGATACCTGGTTTACTGTATAGCTCTTGGCATAAAGCGTCTGGTGGAGCTGATAAAGGCTAAGGAAGGACTTAAGTTTGCAGGTGAAGTCTTCTCGCCGTCTAATATCTGTGCTGCTTTGATCGTTTTCCCGTTGATAGGCACATATTTGACGTCGAATACGTTTATGAGCAATAAAACGCCGAGAAAAGCTTTTGCATATTTCCTTACGTGGGACAGCAGTTTTTATATTCTGTACGTTATCTTCATTCTGTTTGAATTCGCGATTTTTGCTATGCTGATCGCGAAAGACAACAAGAAAAATTTCCTGTATTACATCACGGTTTTGCAGCTCCTGATATATCCGTTTGTCGATGTCGGAGTTCATTCCGATCTGAGAATGAGGGCATCGATACCGCCTATATTCCTGCTGTACGTGTTCTGCTATAAGTTCCTGACTTCCAATTCTCTCATGAGCCCTAAGATGGCTGAGACAAAAAAGAAGAGGAAGAAATCAGATGAGTTTATTGAAAGGACAAATCTGTTATATGCCGGTCTTATATTCTGCCTGATAATCGGAGCAGTTACTCCGGTTTTTGAGTTTGTGCGTGGAGCTGTCCAGGTCTATAACAACGGAATAAACGACTATACAACGGATTATATTGTCACGTTGAACCGTGATAATAATCCGGTACCTGATGAGGAAGAATACTGGCCTCCGGAGAACTTTGTTGCTTTGAAATATGAGGATGCAGTTTTCTTCAAGCATTTTGCAAGAAAGAAAGGATAAACGCATGAAGGTAGTAATCTTAGCAGGCGGTAAGGGAACCCGTATTACCGAGGAAAGCCAGTTCAGGCCTAAGCCTATGATCGAGATCGGCGGAAAGCCTATCTTGTGGCACATCATGAAGGAGTATTCCTATTACGGGTTTAACGATTTCGTTATCTGCGCCGGATATAAGCAGCACATGATAAAGCAGTGGTTTGCGGACTACTTCCTCCGCTGCAGTGATGTTACATTCGATTATTCCGAAGGAAAGAATGTGATGCAGATCCACGAGACGGCTATTGAGCCCTGGAAGATCACTGTATGCGATACCGGATATGACACTATGACTGGCGGACGTGTCAAGAGAATTCAAAAATATGTCGGTGATGAACCGTTCATGCTGACATACGGTGACGGTGTTTGTGATGTCGATATTCAAAAGCTCGTCGAGTTCCATAAGAACCATGGCAAGATCGCCACATTAACTGCTGTTGTTATCGATCAGCAGAAAGGCATTCTCGACATTGCAGAGAATAATTCAGTGCGTTCATTCCGTGAGAAGAGCTTATCTGACGGCGCCATGATCAATGCAGGTTATATGGTCCTGCAGCCTGAGATCTTCAACTATATTGAAGGTGATGACACGATCTTCGAGAAGGATCCTCTCACCAAGCTTGCAGAGGAAGGTCAGTTGATGTCTTACACGCACAGAGGTTTCTGGCAGTGCATGGACAATGCAAGAGAGAAGGATATTCTCGAGAAGATGTGGGAGAGCGGCACTGCTCTTTGGAAGAAATGGTAATGATGATCAGGAATGACTAACGAGAAGGTATAAGCATGAGTAATTGGAACAACGAGGCAGAAGCAAGAGAAGAGATATTGAAACTGGTAGAACAGTACTATCACGATTTCAAGGAACAGAAGAAGGAATTCGTTCCCGGAGACCGCATTAACTACGCTTCACGTGTATACGACAGTGAAGAGATGACCAACCTTGTCGATTCGGCATTGGAATTCTGGCTTACGAGCGGAAGGTATACCGAGCAGTTCGAGAAGGAATTTGCGAAGTATCTCGGTGTGCGTTTTGTAAGTCTTGTTAACTCCGGTTCATCTGCAAATCTTCTCGCATTCATGACGCTTACTTCACCGCTTCTTAAAGAAAGACAGGTCCTGCCGGGTGATGAGATGATCACTGTTGCAGCAGGATTCCCTACAACTGTTACACCTGCAATCCAGTATGGTGTTGTTCCGGTGTTTGTAGATGTAACGATCCCTCAGTACAACATTGATGTTACCAAGCTTGAAGCAGCGCTTTCCGATAAGACTAAAGTGGTCATGATAGCACATACATTGGGCAACCCCTTCGATCTTAAAGCTGTTAAGGCTTTCTGCGATAAACATAATCTCTGGCTTGTTGAAGATAACTGCGATGCTTTGGGAAGTGAATATGTTCTTGACGGCAAGAAATATCTTACGGGTACCGTAGGCGATATCGGAACATCTTCATTCTATCCTCCGCATCACATGACGATGGGCGAAGGCGGCGCGGTTTATACAAACGATCCGCTTCTGAACAAGATCGCAAGATCTTTCAGAGACTGGGGAAGAGAGTGTGCATGCCCTTCAGGCAAGGATAATCTTTGCGGACACCGCTTTGACGGACAGTTCGGCGAACTGCCTGTAGGCTACGATCA